>JAJZQK010000181.1 GCA_021847625.1 Chloroflexota bacterium | reverse complement strand
TAGCCGTGGTCTCCTTCGGCCTTTTCCTGGGTGTGGTGCTGGGCTTCGTGATGGTCGTGCACCGGTCCCGCCTGCGCCGGGCCCGCAAGAGCGAGGCCGCTCGCCTCAAGCCGGCAGGGGCGCCCCAGCCCCCGGGCGGGTCTAGCGCCTAGCGCTCTAACACCAATTGCCAGCGAGAGTGACCTGTTTGTCCGTGCTTTAGACGTAGCGGCCGGCGTCTCCCTCGGGCCTGCGGCCCCAGGGACCTTGTCTGCCGGCCGTGGCGGCCAGACACGGCCGCCATTACGTTAGGCGGGGGCCGGTGTCGGTCTTGACTGAAGGCAATTGGTGTAACATAACTACGCCGGCCGGGACCGGGCGATTCACCCGGCAGGCCCGGCTGTTTTGGGGAAGGAAATGGCTGTATTACGAGTCCGACAAGCCAAGCAGCGTTATCCCGATCGGGAGTTCGATATTTGTCAGGATACTCAACACAAACCGGGGGTCGACAACAAAGCGGTGGCGGTTGTGGAGGAGGGCCAGGCGGTCTACGCCGTCTGCCAGCAGTGCCTTCCGCGCGCCCTCACCAATTGGGCTGACTAACCGACAATCTACCCCGCTCGGCACTCATTGTTTCTCCGGTCGCCTCGCCTCCGTCAGATCATTGCGGCAACCGTGCAGCAGGTAGAGGTAGTCTCTGCCTAGCGTTAGGTAGCGGACCTGCCGCTGGATCAGGAGGCGAGCGTGGGCGGCGCTGAGGGCCGTGGTGCCGGCGGCCACGCCGGAGGCGATGATGGTCGCCAGCGCCCCCCGTAGGGCTTCCTGCACCGCCGGCAGGTTCACCTGGCCGGGCGCGCCCAAGGCCTGGGCGATCTCGTAGGGCCCCACGTAGACGACGTCGATGCCCTCCACCGCCAGTATCTCCGGGAGGTTCGCCAACGCCTTGGTGGTGTCGCAGTGGACGATGACCATCGTCTCCTTGTTGGCCTGGCCGAAGTAGGTGGATACGGGGATGGCCGAATAGCGCGCCGCGCGTGGCGTCGCCGCGCGCCGGCTGCCCTCGGGGTAGTACTTAGCCGCCTGTACTACCTGGCGGGCCTCCTCCGCCGTGGCCACTCCCGGCACCTCCACGCCTAGGGCGCCGGTGTCGAGGGCCCGGCCGATGGTGACGGCCTGGCGGTCCGGCACCCGCAGCACCGGTACCTTCCCCATCACCTCCACCGCTCTGACGATGCCCTCCGCTGTCTCGAGGCTCAGCGAGGTATTCGGCAAGTCCACCGTCAGGAAGTCGAAGCCGGCCAAAGCCATGATCTCCGCTATGGCCGGCGAGCCGATGGTGATGTAACTCCCGATCACCGGTCGGCCCTCGCCGAGAGTAACCTTGAGCGCGTTTGTCACTGTCTCCTGCACTGGCCCTTACCTCTTTGTTGACTGCTGCTCTGTGATTCCCGCAGGCAATAGTCGTGCCCGCCTGGGAGCGGCCCGGCAGTGCATCGGTTTGCCGGCCAGACGAGGCCCGCCGTCCCCAAGGAAGGGGTTGATCTGCCTACCTGCCACCGGCTCGTCCCAGGCAGTCCGCTTGGTGATATAATCGAAACAGCGGCCCAGGTTTACGGCCGCGCGCTGGGGCGCGAGGACGCCCGATTCCAAGAACAGGGTGGGATGGCAATGCAGGATGAGGCGAGGGGCGGCAGACCGCTCTTGGCGCTGACGATGGGCGACCCGGCGGGGATTGGGCCGGAGGTGGTGCTGAAGGCGCTGGCCCGGCCGGCCGTGCACGACTTCGGCCGGTGCCTCGTCGTCGGTTCCGTCGGCGCGTTCACGAAGGTATGCAATTCGCTCGGGCTACAGGTGGACATAAAGAGCGTGGGGCGACCCGGGGAGGGGGCGTACCGGCCGGGGATGGTGGACGTGCTGGAGGCCTGCGAGCCGGAGGCGGCGGAGGTGCCGCTGGGCGAGGTCTCGGCGGCCGGGGGGCGAGCGGCAATGGCCTCCATTCTGCGGGCCGCCGACCTCGTGCGGGGTGGGGAAGCGGACGCGCTCGTCACGGCGCCCATCAACAAGGAGGCGACCAGACTGGCCGGCTTTATGGACGTGGGCCACCTGGAACTGCTGGCGCGGCTGACGGGAGCGACCGAGTACGCGACGATGCTGACCACCAAGGGGCTGCGAGTGGTGCACCTGAGCACGCACTACGAGCTAATCGAAGCCTGCCGGCGGGTGACGAAGGAGCGGGTGCTGGCGCGCATCCGCCTCACCGACCGCTCTTTCCGCGGCTGGGGCTTCTCCCGCCCGCGCATCGCCGTCGCCGCCCTCAATCCCCACGCCGGCGAGGGGGGCCTCTTCGGGCGAACGGAGATCGACGAGATCGGGCCAGCGGTGCAGACCGCCGTCTTGGAGGGCATCGACGCGCGCGGTCCCTTCCCGGCGGACTCTGTGTTCAACCGCGCCATCGGCGGCGAGTTCGACGTGGTCCTCGCCATGTACCACGATCAGGGGCATATCCCGATCAAGGTGCACGGTTTTGCCGAGAGCGTGAGCGTGGCCCTGGGGCTGCCGTTCGTGCGCACCTCGGTCGACCACGGCACGGCCTTCGACATTGCCGGCAAGGGCATTGCCGACGAGCAGAGCATGGTCGAGGCCATTCGCACGGCGGCAGAGCTGGCGGCGAACAAGTCTTGACTTGCGCCGGCCGCGGGGGCCGGCGGAATACGGCTTGGTAGGAGCCCCGCCATACCGGGGCTCAGGGGGTACGAAAGTGGCACGACAGAACGAGAATCTGCAAGAGACGCTGCGCCTGGCCCAGGAGGCTATGCAGAAGTGCGACGTCTTCTATGGCAAGGCCAATGACGACAGCTGCCGGCACATCTACGGCCGGATCAGGGACCTGCTCCAGGAGCAGAAGAGCCTGGTGGAGCAGGAGATTGCCTCGCACAAGATGCAGGGCAAGTGGGAAGAGTAACCGGCGCCGGCTGGGAGTGGGAGAGATAGGGAACGATGAGCATGTCTTTGCGAGAACGGCTGGCGGCCGGCAAGGTCCTCATCTGCGATGGGGCGATGGGCACGATGCTGCAAGCGCTTGGCCTGGAGGTCGCGGGTGCCCCGGAGCAGCTGAATCTGCGGGAGCCGGAACGGGTGGCCTCGGTGCACAGGGCCTACATGGAGGCGGGGGCCGATATCGTCATCACCAACACCTTCGGCGGCAACCGGGTCAAGCTGGGCCGAGCGGGCCTGGCCGACATCGCCGAGGCGGCGAACAAGGCCGCGGTCGAGGTCGCCCGCCAGGCGGTAGGAGGGCGGGCCTTCGTGGCCGGCGACCTCGGCCCCACGGGCGAGCTGCTGGAGCCGTTCGGCACGCTGAGCGAGGAGGAGGCCGTCGACGCGTACGCCGCGCAGGCCGCCGCCCTGGCCGAGGCGGGGGTGGACCTCTTCATGATCGAGACGATGTCGGATCTCAGCGAGGCGAAGGCGGCCGTGGCCGGGGTGCGGCGCGTGAGCGACCTCCCCCTCTTCTGCACGATGACCTTCGACATGGGGGGGCGCACGATGATGGGAGTCTCGCCCTCGCAGGCGGCGGAAACGCTGTCGGGGCTCCAGGTCGACGGCTTCGGCGCCAACTGCGGCCAGGGACCGGACGAGATGGAGAAGATGGTGGCCGAGATGCTGCGGACCCGCCCGGCGGCGGTCGTCGTGGCGCAACCGAACGCGGGCGTGCCTTCTTTGGAAGGGGACAAGGTCGTCTACAGCGCCGACGCGGAGACGATGGCGAGGTACGCCAAGCGCTACGCCGAGTTGGGCGTGCGCGTCGTCGGCTCCTGCTGCGGCAGTACGCCCGAGCACACGGCGGCCATCGCCCGCGCCCTGGCGTCTTTCCGGTAGGTGCAGAGCGAGCGAAGCGGCCTGTAGCTTTGAAGATCGTGCTGCCGGGGGGGGGCGGTTTCCGCGCCCACGGGCGGCGAAACGCCGCCCCTACGGCGGTTGTCTCCACCCCGCGTTGACGGCAGCCAGGTTCCGGTCATTCCCGCGGAAGCGGGAATCCATCCGGTACACGGCCAGAGGGCGAACGCCGTTCGCCCCTACAGATAACGTTGGATCCCCGCTTGCGCGGGAATGACGGAAGATGGCGGCGCGGGAGACGAAGAGCATGCGTTGGATCCCCGCTTGCGCGGGGATGACAGGGTAGGTTGGGAGCGGCGGCCCCGATACGGGCAGGAAGCGGCCAGGCACGAGGAGGGCGACCGCCGGTAGCCCCTACGGTTGGTTGACGGCAGGTGGCCTTGCGGGCTATCGGTTGATTGACTGTCACTTGATCGAGCGAAATTAGCGATGGGGATATCCCGTCCGCGGAGACCTTCCTCGCCGGGGTGAGAAGGAAGGGGTGAGGGCCGGCGAGGCGGCATCCTCACCCCGGATACGCCAAAGGAACGTCGGAGCTACGGACCTGTCCTAGAACAGGTTGCCGTTCTCGTCGAACTTCATCGGCTCGAGGTCGCTGAGCTGCTCCAGGTTCGCCATATTCGGCACTTCCTTGGCCAGGGCCTCGGAGACGTAGACTTCGCCGATTTGCAGCGTGTTCTTGGCCCGGATCAGGCGCAGGTTGGCCCGCGACTCCATGCCGCAGGAGAGGACGGCCATCTGGATGGCCTCCTTGTCGGAGGGCAACACCATCGGCAGGCGCGCGCCCCAGGTCTGGCAGGCCGAGACCGCGTTCATGTACATCGCGTAGAAGTCGATCTTGCTCGCCAGGCGGCGGGTGGTGACATCCACGTTGCCGATGCCGACGGCGTTGCCGTAGGACTCCTTGGTGATGTCGAGCACGACGACGCTCTTGATCTTCACCTGGCCGGGGACGGGGTTGCCGGCCTGATCGAGGCCCGGGCGGCCGGTGACCAGCGGGTCGATGCCGGCGGGGCTCCGGTTCTTGCCCATCTCGTCGACGACCAGCACGTCCAGCGGGTAGAACGGCAGGCGGGCGACAACCTTGTCTTCCTCACGCCGCAGCACGGGCTCCATCTCCGGCAGCTCCTCGGGCCGCATGCCCACGAACTTGCCGGGCCGCGCAAACGCGTTGTCCATGATGGCGAAGCCCATGAGGATATTCTTACGCTCGCGAATGAAGTTGTAGACCTCGATGAGCGTATGGTAGAGGGTCGTCGTGCCGATGGTCCAGGAGTGGATCGTGTTGCAGCCCTTCTGCTTGCCTAGACCGATGGCGCTGATCTTTATCGGACCGCTGCCGATGTGCCCCCAGGGAGAGTGCGGCTTGATGCGGTTGAGGAGGATGATCCCGTCGGCCTCGGTGGCGGCATACTTGTCCATGTAGACTGGCATGCCGCGGGGCAGCTTGCCGAGTTCTACTACTTCCATCGTAGCCTTGATTGGGCAACCGACCTTCTCCTCGGTCACCCCCAGCTTGGCCAGGGCGCCCTTTTGGCCCTCGGCCGTGGCGCCGCCGTGGCTGCCCATGGCGGGGACGATGAAGGGTTCGCCGCCCAGCCGCTTGACCTCGGCGGCGATCGTGGCGGCTACCTCGGCGACGGACGATATACCCCGACTGCCTACCGTGATGCACACTCTCATGCCGGGCTTGATGCGTTCGGCAAGGTTGACGCGCTCGAGCTCGCGCTTCACTGCCTCTGGCACGTCCTTGATCTCGGGCGTCTCGATGCGCTGGCGCACCTTCATGACGCGTGGCAGTTCTATGGCCGCGATCTCCGGCGTAATCGGCGAGCGCGGATAGTCGAGCGTCACGACTGGATCCATGCAACTACTCCTTAACTTGTGATTTATCTATGTTGGCCCGCGAACGCTTCTCGGCGGTGCCCACCAATTGGGGTACTTTACTCCAAGGGCTTTGGCGGACCGTAGATCGCGAATTGCAGGGCGTGGTTGGCGAGCACGGCCATGATCGGGATCACCAGTAGCGGCAGGCCGACCACCGTGAAGTAGCCCGCCAGCAGCAGCAGGCCGCTGACGATGAGCACCACGAGCGATACCACCGGTTTCGCCGCCGTGACGATGAGCGCGTTGCGGTACAGGAGAAGCAGATTGAAGCGCTCCTGCTCGAGGAGCAGGGGGAGCAGGTACATCTGCATAATCGACCAGAGGATGAGTCCGTAAAGCCAGGCAAAGCCGACCCACTGCAGGATGATGTTGTCCGAGGCCATATAGAACCGCATGCTCGTCATGATGGTGACGGTGGCGAGGAACGAGATTGCAAAAAGAGCGAGACTCTTCCATAGATACTGGCGGGTCGTGCCCCAGAAGAGGCTCCAGCTTATCCCCTCGTTGCGAGCCAGCTCGCGGGCGAGGGCGTGCATCCCCACCAAGGCCGGCCCCGGCAGGAACGGTCCCACGAAGAGGAGCACGACGACAGGCAGCTGAAGCAATCCGAAGACCAGGAACGCCACAGCCGCGAACGGTATCAGCATAAGGGCGGAGAGGAAGCCGACGGCGGTGAACATTATCATCTCGTCGTACCAGTTCCGCAGCCCCCACTTGAGTACCGTGAAGGTCCCTCCCATTAGTCTACCCTCCCCAGATTGGCAGCAGATAAACGCCGCCGTGATAATTGCAACCAAACCAGCCTGTGACACCAAGACCAACTTCCGAACCGCCCCAAAGCTAGTACGGAAGCGCTGCAGAGTCAAGACAAGGCAAGGGCGGGCCGCGCCGTGATAGCAGCAACACGCCGGCGAAGACCGTGGCCACCTTGAACAGGGTTAACATCGGCCCGGCTATTATAGCACCTTCCGAGTGGCCCTGCAGAGGGGGACTACATAACAGGGCTTGCATGGTCAAGGCGCCCCGGCGCTGTCATCAGTCGGGCTCC
>JAJZQK010000180.1 GCA_021847625.1 Chloroflexota bacterium | reverse complement strand
GGTTGGGCCGCCCTGTCGGCGGCTTCTGCGGTGGGAGCAACCTCTTGAGTCGCTCCCACTGCTTCTCACTCAAGTCGTGTCTGCTCACGCCCTGAGTCTACACCCAGGGTTTGCATACACGACCTAGGACGTGCTGCCGGCGGCCGGCCAGGGTTGGCCGTCGGCGGCGGGGATGCCGGCGATATGGTGGCTAGGGTGGGGCCAGACGCTGTGAACGAATCCGGGCCAACTCCCGGCTAAGTGCCCGCGAACGAACGCGCGACGGGCCCGACCGCCTTGCGGTCCCGATTCACGGCGCTCTGGGCCCGCAGCCGGGCCGCCGCCTCCAACGTGCCGGTCCTGGCCAGCTCGTGGTATAGCTGGGGATTGTGCCGTTTCCACTGGGCCTTGATCTTCTCCGCCGCGACCTCGAGCAGGATCAATTCCTCTGAATAGGGCTGCCTCTGGATCATTAGCGCTTACTCCCTCTGTTGATCGCACACCAGACCGCCCCACCCTTTCACCGCCACCATACATACAGCTTACTACGAGAGTGGTCCAAAGGCAAGCGCTTGGGAAGGGTAGCGGCCCCCGACTTTGGCGCGACGAGTATGCCTGGGCGGACGGTGGCCAGACGACCGAGGGAGTGCAAACGTTCCGCCCCGCGCCCGCCCTCTCGCGGGAGGCCTGGGAGTGGCCCTCAGTGTTGCCTGTCCCGGTGCATTGGGTGCGAACGGTCGCTTGGCCGTAGGGGCTACGGGCGATCGCCCTTTGCCTTGTGCGCAAGAGTGCCGTGTTGATGAGACCTGCGATGGGCGACGCGTCCCATCCGACATGCCCGCGCAAGCGGGGACCCATCCGGTACCTGTAGTGGCGAACGGCCGTTCGCCCGGGGCTGAACTCCCGGTCTTAGCCAACCAAGCCCTCCTGTGGGAGGTCTCCCCGCCCCACCCCTGCCGCTCCTGGGCCAGACGTCGCTGCTAATCGTAGCTCGTCCCCAGCCCCCGCAGGGGCTTTGTTGTATGAGCCCGGCGCATTCATGCCCGGGCGGCGGTCGGCCAGCAACGGTACCCGGATCGTTAGGCAGGGTGGTGGTCGCCAGGGCCCGGGGACGGAGAGAGACCGTCCGCCCTACAAGTAGCGGGCTCGAAGATGGCTCCTGCCCTTCACTTGGCCAGGGGCAGGGTGAAGGAGAAGGTGCTGCCCTGGCCGGGGGTGCTCTCTGCCCAGATGCGGCCGCCGTGGGCCTCGGCGATGAGACGGGCGATGTACAGGCCCAGCCCCAGCCCCGCGCGACGCTGCTGCCGCGCCGTCGCGCGGTAGTAGCGCTGGAAGATGTGCGGCAGGTCCTCCGGGGGGATGCCAGGGCCACGGTCTATCACGGAGACGACTACCTCGTCCGCTCCGGGGCCAAGACGCACGACGACCGGCGCTTCGGTTGGCGAGTGTTTGAGGGCGTTGTCGATGAGGTTGCCCAAGACGCGCTCGAGGCGGTCGGGGTCGGCCAGCACCGGCGGTACCTCGGCGGGGGCCTCGATCTGAAGGCGCTCGGCGGGGATGGCGCCGCCCAGGCGACGGACGAGATCGCGCACGTAGGGCAGGAGGTCCAGGGGCCTAGGTTCCAGGCGGAAATGGCCGGTCTCCAGGCGGGCCGCCTCTACGAGCTCCTGGATCATCTTGTCCATCCGCGTTGCGCTGACGTCGATGGCCTGCAGGCTGAGCTGTTCGCGGTTCGGCGGTTCCGCCTTCGGCAGCTCGCCTTGCAGAAGCTGGACGTGCCCTTGGATGACGGTGAGGGGCTGGCGCAGGTCGTGGCTGACCATGCGGTTGAAGTCCTCGCGCTGCTCCTGCTGTTCATGCTGGGCGGTGATGTCCACGAGGGTGAGGACGGCGCCCAGCAGGTGGCCCTCGGCGCCCCTCACCGGCGCGGCGCTGGCGTTGGCCCAGATGACTCCGCCGGGGGGCAGGTGGATGACCGCGATCACGCCCTGGACGACCTCCCCCCGCAGGGCGCGCAGTGTCGGCGTCTCCTCCAGGGGAAACGGCTTGCCTTCCGGCGTCTCCACGCGCACGGTCTCCGCTCGTTCGACGAACGGCTTCTCCCGCTCCGCCCGTGGGTACCGCAGCATCGCCTGGGCGGCGGGGTTCAGACGCTGGATCTTGCCCTGGGTGTCGTAGACGATCACGGCGTCGGGGATGGAGCTGATAGTGGCCTCCAACTCGCCCAGCAGCCGCTCGCGCTCCTCCTCCGCCCGCTTGCGGTCGTCGATGTCACGCATGATGGCCAGCAGCCGCGGCTGGCCGGCGATGGTGGCCCGCTTCAGACTGACTTCCACCCAGAAGGTGCGGCCGTGACGGTCCTTGGCCAGCCACTCGAAGACCTGTGGCTCGCCCGCAGCCGCTTTCTGGATATGCTGGCGGGCGTCTTCCTGCGTATAGGGCGGAATGCCCGCGCTGATGTCGCCCACGGTCAGCTGGCAGACCTCCGTCGGGTTGTAGCCATACGTCTCGGTGCCCTTGCGGTTGACGTCGACGATGCATCCCGTCTCGGGGTCGTGCACGAAGATGGCGTCGTTGGCGGCGTCGAAGAGCGCCCGGTAGTTCTCGGCCGCCGCCCGTATCTCCGCCTCCGCCTGCTTGCGCTCGCTGATGTCGCGGATGACGTTCACGATGGCCCGTTGCCCGTCGACATGGGCCGGCTGGGCGTTTACCTCGACGGGGAAGGTATTGCCGTCCCTGCGCCGATGGACCGTCTCGAACATCACGCCCTCCGAGGCCGCCCGCGCCAGCTGGGCCTCCGCGGCCCCGTTCTCCTCCGGCGTGCGCAGGTCCGCGATGGTGAGCGAGAGTAGTTCGTCGTAATCGTAGCCATAGGCGGCGAGGGCCGCCTCGTTGGCGGCGATGATGCGCTTGTCCTCGTGGCGTAGCAACAAGAGGATGTCGCGGGCGTAGTGACACAGTGTTCCGCAATGTTCGCGCATTTCCCCTCTCGTCATTACCGCAACTCCGCTTTCGTCGCTACAGGCCCTGCTCCGCACGCTCCGTGCCTCCCTCCGCCCCGGTCTTTCCGCGAAAAGATTAGCTAATATAAGGAGTATACTGCATTCTCCCCCCTGAGGCCAGGAGCGCGCGAGCCGTGGGGCGGTCGGCGGCATTCCCCGAAAATGGCCGCTCCTGCGAGGATACGTAGGGGCGGACGGCTCTGTCCGCCCCGGGCTGGGGCTAGCTCGGGACGGGATGGGGCATCCCAGAGTAGGGCCAGAGCCCGGGTTCTGCCACCAGCCCCTTGCGCACGGGGTTGGCCAGGATGTACTCGCAGACGGCCAGGACGTCCTCCAGGCAACGGGCGACGTGCTCGTAGTAGCCGCGCTGCCACAGGGTCCCCTCGTAGCCATGCCGCCAGGCTATGCGGGTGGTGTAGCTCTTGAAGCTCTGCACCGCGTGCCAGAGCCCGCCTCATTCCCCCACGGAGGCCGCCAGGTGCAGGTGGCCGGGCATCAGGCAGTAGGCGTAGAGCCTCCACTCGTCGCGGGCGGCCCTCAGGAGGATGGACTCCTCGACCTCCCGGGCCAGCGCAGGGTCCAGGAACGGCCGCCCCGGGCCGCGAGCGCGCAGGGTGACGAAGAACACCTGGTCGGGGTCGGCGTAGTCGAACCCCGGCAGGCGCAGGGAGTTCCTCCGCCGAGCCAAGCGAGGCCTCCTTCCTAGGGCAGGTTCTGCCCTCTCGTACCCGGGGCTGCACTCTGATACCCGGGGCGGACAGAGCCGTCCGCCCCTACGGTTATCGGTAACTGGCCGTCCGCACCTACGGCTGTTGGTGACGGGCCGTCCGCGTCTGCCCCACGGCTGTTGGCAGCGAGCCGCCCTTTCCCGCCCCCACAGCTATCGGTGTTGGGGCACCCTCGCCCGCCCGTTCTGTCTATTCGGAGAGCCAGCCCGCTCCTGCGGCATTTGGTCCTTCCCTGCATGCTAGCCACTTGAGGAATGTCGGTCAAGCAGGCAGATGCCCCTGTTGCCGAGGGGACGTGGCATGGACCTTGCAGTCGCCATTGTCCGGCAAGGCGGGCGAGTAACGGTTCGCCTACGTTCGCCGGCAGAGGAGGTGCGCGATGTTTCTGGTCTTCGACATAGAGTCGATCGGTTTGCACGGCGAGGCTTTCGCCGTGGGCTACGTCCTCGTCGACCGGGAGGGCAGGGAGCTGGAGAGCGGGATCTTCGCCTGCCCGCGGGAACAGGCTCGCGGCCAGGAATCCCAGCGGCCGTGGGTGGAGGAGCACGTCCCCAGGCTCCCCCTCACGCACAGCAACCCGCGGGGCGTGCGGGATGCCTTCTGGGCGCTGTGGATGGAGATGAAGGGCAGGGGGGCACAACTGGTATCCGAGATCAGCTGGCCCGTGCAGACCAACTTTCTCTCCGCCTGCGTGCAGGACCTGCCAGCGCAGCGGGAGAAGGAGAGCGAAATGCTGCTGTACGACCTCTCCACGGCCAGGTTGGTGAGGGGCCTGGGCTCGGCTGACAAGGAAGAGCGCCTGCCCGACGAGTTGCCGCAGCACAACCCCTTGGCCGACGCCAGGCAGACGGCGAGGCTATTCGTGGCCGCCCTGAAGAGGTAGGCCGGCAGGCAGGTGGCTCCCGACCGCCCGGAGGTGGCCGTTACATGACAGGAGCCCTCGGGCCGATGGCCCAAGGGCTCTATCTGTGCTAGGGTGGTGGCTGGGCCACCCTGCACTAGTATCATAGCACAATCGGCGTAAAAAGCAAGTGCCCGCGCCGGGCTTGCCTGTCCCTGCCTAGGCCGCCTGTTCCAACAAGGTGACGTCCAGCTCCAGTCGCCTGCCACCGCGCAGGGCGGCCACCGTGATCCGGGAGCCGAGCGAAATGTGGTTCAGCAGGCGGTGCACGTCGTCGACGGTGCTCACTTCGTCGCCGTTAATGCTGATGATGACGTCGCCCGACTGCAGGCCCGCGAAGGCGGCGGGGCTATTTGGAGCCACCTCGAGCACCTCCACGGCCCGGCGGTCGCTCAGACCGTAGGCGCGGGCGACGGCCTGGTGGAGCACGCGCATCTGGGCGGTGATGCCCAGATAGCCCCGGCGTACCCTGCCCTCCTTGATCAGCAGCCCGGCCACCCAGCGGGCCGTGGCGGCAGGGATGGCGAAGCAGATGCCCTGGGCGTAGGCGATGATCGCCGTGTTGACGCCGATCAGCCGGCCGTGCGAATCGACGAGCGGCCCGCCTGAGTTGCCTGGGTTGAGCGGCGCGTCGGTCTGGATCACGTTCTCGATCAGGCGGCCGGACTCGCTGCGCAGCGAGCGGCCCACGGCGGAGACGATCCCCGCCGTGACGGTGGCCTGGAAGCCGAACGGGCTGCCGATGGCAAGCACCGTCTGGCCCACGCGCAGGTGGTCGGAGTCGCCAAATTCGATGGCCGGCAGGCCCATCGCGTCGATGCGGACCACGGCCAGGTCGGTCGCCGGGTCGCCGCCCACTAGCTGTCCCGGCACCTCCCGCCCGTCGGATAGAGTGACGGTGATGGCGGTGGCGCCACCGGCGACGTGGTTGTTGGTCAATATGTAGCCATCCGGGGCGATGATTGAGCCGGAGCCGCCCCCCTGCATCTGATACGGTTGGCGACCGCCCCCGCGCCTAGGCACCTGGGTTTCGCGTGCCACGCCCACGTGCACGACGGAGGGCATCGCCTTTTCTGCTACCGCCGCCACCGCTTCCGAATAGGCGTCGAGGAAGCTCGTGGCCTTATCCAGTCTTCCTTCCGTTTCTTCTACCATGATCATCCCCCTCTATCCCCTCAGTATATGCACGGCCCGTGCCTCGCCAAAACCGGGCCAGCGACCCGCCCGGGCCAGGCGAGGGGACTCATCCGGGGCACCAGGGGGTAGACTCTCCGCGGAAGGTTCTGTGGTACGGAAGGGTCGCCCGCCGCAACCTGGGCGGGCGAGGAAAGAGAGACGGGGGAAACGGGCGGCAGGGGACAAGCCCCTGCCCTACAGGTTGGCGGTCGTGCGAGGTGATACGCGTAGGGCAGGCCCTTGTGGCCTGCCGCCAGGCCGGCGTCGAGCCGGCCTGGTCGCCAAAAGCGCTGTCCGCGCCCCTGGCGACCCTCACCCTGACCCTCTCCCTTCCAGGGAGAGGGAAACTTGCTCTACTCCGCCAGCGCCTGGTAGACGATGCCGCCCTCGCACTGGGCTGGCACCTGCCACCCCGCCATGTGGCAGACGGTTGGCACGACGTCTACCAGATGTACGATGCGGTCGATCTCGACGCCGCGTTTGACACCCGGGCCGGCCATGATGAACAGCCCGCGCAGGTCGCCGATGCCCCACTTGGCCGTCGGCAGGTTCGCCCCGTGCTCCTCGCCGTAGCCCGGGTCGAGGGCGTAGATCACGTCACCCGAGCGCGGGCCGCCCAGGCCCAGCAAGACGGCGTCCTCGCGCTTCATGGCCAGGATGATCGGCTTCTTGCCCGTCGCCGGATCGGTGTAGTCGTAGAGGGCGTTGATGACGCGCTGGCGCATTTCCTCGTACTCTGCCCCTGGCTCGACGATGCCGTCGGGATCCCGGCCCTTCACGTTCAGGTAGACGTGCACGGAGCGCTGGGCGTAGGCCTTGGTCTGCGACCAATCGACCTTGCGGATGATGTGCTCGAAGGCCGCCGGCTTCCGCTTGGCGCCGCCCTCGTCGGTGAAGACGAGGAGCCCGGCGTCGTGCAGAATCTCGTTCACGTCGACCTCCGGCCCCCTGGTCTTGGCACCGTGGTCGGAGACGACGACGACGAGCGTGTCCTCGTCCGCCGCCTCGAGGATAATGACGAACGTGCGG
>JAJZQK010000179.1 GCA_021847625.1 Chloroflexota bacterium | reverse complement strand
CAGCGGCCTTCAGGCGGCCCTCGACCTAGCCGACCGGGACCTCAAAGTGATAGTGGTGGAGAAAGAGCCGAGCATCGGGGGCAAGATGATTACCCTCAGCAAGGTCTTCCCCACCCTGGACTGCGCCAGTTGCATCACGACGCCGAAGATGGCGGAGTCCGCGCACCACAGCAACATCTCCATTTTGACCTACACGGAACTCAAATCCATCGAGGGCACCCCCGGGAAGTTCGTCGCCACGGCGGTGAAGAAGCCGCGCTACGTCGACGAAGAGGCCTGCATCGGCTGTCGGCAGTGCGAGTACGCCTGCCCTGTCAGCGTGCCTCATTCCTTCGAGGGCGGCTTCGGGGCGCGACGGGCCATCTACGTGCCCTTCTCCAACGCGGTCCCCCAGACCGCGCTGCTGGACCTCGACAACTGCGTGCTGTGTGGCAAGTGCGAGAGGGCCTGCCCGGCCGGCGCGGTGGACTTCACGCAGGAGCCCGAGGAGGTGACGGTGGAGACGCGCGCCGTCGTCGTCGCCACCGGGTTCGAGCAGACCCCGCCCCTGGCCAAGCCCCAGTACGGCTACGGCCAGGTGCCGAACGTCATCAGCGGGCTGCAGATGGAGCGATTGCTCGCCCCCCACGGACCCTATGGCCGGGTGCTGCGGCCCTCCGACGGCAAGGTGCCCGACTCCATCGCCTACGTCCAGTGCGCCGGTTCGCGCGACCAGAGCCTCGGCGTGCCCTACTGCTCGCGGGTGTGCTGCATGTACGCCATCAAGCAGGCGATGCTGCTCTCCGGTGCCCTCTCCCTGGCCGACATCACGATCTACTACATGGACATCCGGGCCTTCGGCAAGGGCTACGAGCAGTTCTATCAGAACGCCCAGGCGATGGGCATCGAGTTCGTCAAGGGGAAGGTCGCCCGCATCCGCGAGGGCGAGAACCAGAGCCCGGTGGTGCGGGTGGAGCGGTTGGAGGAGGACGGCGTGGCCGTCGAGCGCCAGCACGATCTGGTGGTCTTGTCGCTGGGCATGCTGCCGGCATGGCGGCCAGAAGACGCGCTCTCCCTGCGGCAAGCTGACGACGGCTTCATCAATACCCCACGGATGAAGTTGCGTCCGTCGATTACCGACCAACCGGGCATCTTCGTGGCCGGCACGGCGGCGGGCCCGAAGGACATCGTGGACTCTGTCCAGGAGGGCGGAGCGGCGGCCATGGAGGTCTCTCTGTTCCTCCGGCGGCTGGGCCAAGTGGGGCATCGTCCGGCGAGGGCAATGCCCGGTGCCCCAGAACTTGCCGCCACAAGGGGAAAGAGCGATGGGTAAAGAGAGCGAGCCCCGCGTTGGGGTATACGTCTGCCACTGCGGCGGCAACATATCCGATGTAGTCGACGTGCAGAAGGTGGCCGAGGAGGCGGGCCGCCTGCCGGGCGTCGTGGTGGCCCGCACGAATATGTTCATGTGCTCGGACCCCGGGCAGCAGTTGATCCAGGAGGATATCGCCAAAGAGGGCCTCAACCGGGTGGTGGTGGCCTCATGCTCCCCGCGGCTGCACGTGCGGACCTTCCGCGGCGCGATCCAGCGCGCGGGTCTGAACCCCTACCTCTACGAGCACGCCAATATCCGCGAACAGGTGAGCTGGGTAACCCACGCTCATCCGGCGGAGGCGACGGCCAAGGCCAGCCGGTTGGTGGCCGTGGCGGTGGCCAAGGCCCGGCAACTGGAGCCGCTGGAGCCGGTGCGGGTAGACGCCCGCCGGCAGGCGGTTGTGATCGGGGGCGGCGTGAGCGGACTGAAGGCCGCTGCCGACCTCGCTGCCACGGGGATTGGCGTGATGTTGATCGAGAAGTCGCCCTTCCTGGGCGGCCACATGGTCAGGCTGGACAAGGTCTATCCCACCGGCGAGGACGCCGTCGAGCTCCTCGACCCGCTGATCGAGCAGGTGATAGGCGACCCGAACGTCGAGGTGCTCACCAACAGCGAGGTGATCGGGGCCGAGGGCTACGTGGGCGACTTCCGCCTGAAGGTGCGCCGCCGGCCGCGCGGGGTGCTGCCCGGGTTCGCCGGCTTCGAGGAAGTCGAAGCGGCCTGCCCGGTGGAGGTGTCCAACGAGCACGACTACGGACTGACAAACCGCAAGGCGATCTATCGCCCCTCTCCCGACAGCCAGCCTGGGTTGCCGGCCATCGATTGGCAGGCCTGCAACCGCTGCGGCCGTTGCGCGGAGGTGGCCGAGCTGGGCATCGATCTGGAGATGGAACCGACCGTTCTGGAGATTAACGTGGGCGTGGTGGTGGTGGCCACGGGCTTCGAGCACTACGAGCCCGCCCGGGGCGAGTCCGGCTACCTTGATTCTCCCGCGGTGATCACGCTTCCCCAGCTCATCAGTTGGACGGCGCAGCAGCCGGCCGACGGCAAGGAGCTGCGGTGGCAGGGGCGCCCGGTGCGAAACCTGGCCCTGATTCACTGCGTGGGGAGCCGGCAGATCGAGGGTATCCACGAGCCGAAGGACGGCAAGCCACTCAACGAGTACTGCTCGCGCGTCTGCTGTACGGCGACCCTGCAGGCGGCCACCGAGCTGCGAGAGCGGTTCCCGAACCTGAACATCTTCGACTTCTACCGGGACATCCGCACCTACGGCAGGGGCCATGAGGCGTACTATGAGAACGCCTCGCGGCAAGGCGTGCTGTTCTTCCGCTACGCCGCCGAGACGCCGCCCGAGGTGGTCCAGGCCGGCGAGGGAGCCGATTCCCCGCTGGTGGTGAAGGTGAAGGATCTCCTCACCTGGGGCGAGGAACTCGAGGTGCTGGTTGATCTGGTGGTGCTTGCCGTGGGGATGGTCCCGCACGGCGCGGAGGAGATCACCGCTATGTTGAAGCTCGCCGTCGGCACAGATGGCTATCTGCTCGAGGTCCATCCCAAGCTGCGACCGGTGGAAGTGGCGGTGAACGGCGTCCTGCTGGCGGGGACCTCGCAGGGCCCCAAGGACATCACGGAGAGCGCGGCGGCGGCGTCGGCAGCGGCGGCCAAGGCGGCGGTCCTTCTGTCGAAGGGCTACGTCGAACTGGAGCCGTTCGTGGCGGCGGTCGACCCCGCGAAGTGCGACGGCTGCGGGGAGTGCCTGGCGGTCTGCGGTTACGAGGGGACCTTGACGATGGTGGCCAGCCCGGCAGACCCCGAGCGCCAGGTCGCCACGATTAACCCGGCCCTGTGCAAGGGCTGCGGGGCTTGCGCCGCCGTCTGTCCCCAGCAGGCCATCGCGGTGCAGGGATCGACGCTGGATCAGTTCGACGCCATGGTCGACGCCATCTGCGCGGACGACCTGGCGGTGGGGGCGACAAAATGAGCGGCAACGAGAGGAATCGGGCGGCCCTCAAGGCCCTGCGTGAGCGGCAAGGCCCCGCCTTGGCCGAGACCCAGGCGCGCCTCAAGGAGCAGACACGCATCGTCAACGACCTCACGAGGCTCCTGGAGGCGGGCCCGAAGACGGTGCTCGACCTGGCGCGAGAGGCTGGCCTGCCCACGCAGACGGTCTTCTGGCACCTGATCGCCCTCAAGAAGTACGGCAAGGTCGTCGAGGGCGAGCAGGAGGGGGACTACTACCAGTATCGATTGAGCGAGCAGTGAACCATGGCAGCACATAAAGTCGATTTGACATTGCTTCAGGATCTGAAGAAGTACGGAGCGTTCGACGTCGAGGCCTGCTTCAATTGCGGCAACTGCACGGCCGTCTGCCAGCACTCCGACGAAACGGCGGGCTTCCCCCGGCGACTGATCCGTTACGGGCAGCTGGGGATGCGCGACCGGGTCCTTTCGGCGAAAGAGGCGTGGCTGTGCTGGAACTGCCGTGACTGCTCGGACACCTGCCCGCGCCAGGCGAGGCCGAGCGAATACCTGGAGGCGGTGCGGCGCTACGCCATCGCCAGCCTCGACCCTACCGGTCTGTCGCGTCTGCTCTACACCTCGGGCCTCTTCCTGGGTGGCTTCGCGCTGGTGCTGGCCATCCTGTTCGCCGGGGTCTTGCTCAGCCAGGCGGGCGCTCCCGCGGCCGGCGTGCTGGACCTCTTCAGCTTCATTCCCTTCGAGCTGATCCACAACGTGGGCCTGGCGGTGATGGGGGTCATCGGCCTGATAGCCGTGGTGAACGTGGTCAGGATGGTCGGTTGGCTCGCCAAGGCGACCGAACTGGCCGGCCCCCAACCAGACTCCAGCGGTGAAGGCGGTTCCCTGCCCAGACGCGTGCTGGCGGCCGTGGGGGCAGTGCTTGGCGAGATGGGGAACCAGAAGCGGTATCGCGCGTGCGAAGTCGAGGCCGGCCAGCCTCTGCCGTTGCGGCCGTGGTTCGTCCACTACGCCATTATGTGGGGGTTCATTGGCCTCGTCTTGGCGACGGTTTTCGACTTCCTGTTCAAGACCCCGGGCGTGATAGTGCCGCTCTGGTATCCCTCGCGGCTGCTGGGCACCGTCGCCGGTCTGGCCCTGATGTACGGCACCGGCGTTGCCATCGCGAGGCGCCTGCAGCCCGCGGACCGTACCCAATTCCGGATGCTGCCCTCGGACTGGTTGTTCATGGGACTCCTGTTCACGGTGGGGCTGACGGGGTTCCTGCTGGAGGCGCTGGTGTACGCGCCGCAGGCGGGCGACGTGGGCTACGTGGTCTTCCTGATCCACGTCGTCCTGGCGATGGAGCTGATCGTGCTGCTGCCTTTCACCAAGTTCGCGCACGCGATCTATCGTCCCCTGGCCTACGGCATCTACCGGTTCCGGACCGCTCGCACCCAGGGTGCGGGGGCTGAGGCGGTCGGCGAGAGCGCGTAGCCGGGGGCTGGCGGGGGAACCACCACCGTGCCGGCCATGTGCCTCCCCGGGCAATAATCAACTAGCCTCCTGACACGACGGGCAACACCGTCACCTGCCCACCGTCGGCTAGCCGAGTGGCTAGACCCCCGGAGAACGCGATGTTGCGGCCGTCGACCATCACGGCGACCTCCGGCCAGATTTGACCGTCTGGCCGGAGTATGCCGTCGAGTAAGCCAGGGCCGTATTCCTCGCCCAGCCCGCGCAGAAGGTCGTCCACGGTTGCCCCGTCTGCCAGCTCGACTTCCGTCTCCCCGGACGGCACGACCTCGCGGACGGCGGTGAGGAACCGCACATGTACTAGCATCTCGTAACTGGCCCCGCTCAGTAACAGGACTCACGCGGTGGGAGACGGATTACCGCGGAGGGCGCAGAGCGGCCTGTAGCGCGGGGGCTTGTCCCGCGGTCCGGGCCGGTTTCCTACCGCCTTCTCGGCGTTCTCCGCGGTGAAAATCCGCCTACCACGTAATTCCTGTCAGTAATCAGTGGCGGCCAGAGACGGCCGCCACTACGGGCATTAGTCTGCCGTCAGCTCGCCGGTTGCGACTTCATCGCGGCGAGCGCGTCGACGACATAGCCCAGCCCCAACGACTGCAACTTGTCCGCCGTCGGCACGCCGTTCTCGTCCCAGCCGCAGACGGCGTAGAAGTCGTCCAGCAGGCGATCGAAGTCCTCTTGGCTGACGTTGTGGCCGGCCGAGCCGCCCTCTCGCAGGGGCTCCTGGAGGCGCTTGGGCAGTAGGTCGTCGCGGCGGTCGCTGCCTTCCCTAACGTTGAACGCGCGGGCCAGGTTATTCGCCCGCTCTCCTGCCCGCATCAGCTCGTCCATCGTCAGGTCGTCCCAGCCCGTGATCGCTTTGACGACGTCGAGAACGTTGGTGAAGGTGAAGCGGCCTATGGACGGTTCGACTACCTGCTGGCAGAGGCTCAGCGAGTTGAGCGCGGTGTGCGAGTCGAAGGCCTTGTGCATCAGCTCGGCCTTGCCCGCCACGGCGAAGCGGCTCACTGGCTTGACCAGGCCGATCTCGGGGACGGCGTTCTCGCGCTCATACGACGGGTCGTGCGCCGCCTCGGTGTGGCAAGCCCCGCGCGGGCTGCCGGCGGTGTACATCAGGGCGATCCCGTTCTTGCCCCGGGGATCGTGCATCGCCAGCTCCAGCCCGCGCACGTGCATGGCGAACTCCTCCGAGCCTTTGCCGACCTCCCGGGCGGCTATCCTGACTCCCTCGGCGAGCAGGTTGCCGATGCCCTCGCGGCGGCAGATCTTGTCCAGCAGGGCCAGCATGGCCTTGGCGTCTCCCCACTTGGCCTCTATCCCGTTCAGGTCGTCCTTGGTCAGGATGCCCTTCTCGTGACACTCCATCGTCCAGGCGATGACGACGCCGGCCGAGATCGTGTCGACGCCGTAGGCGTTGCAGATCTCGTTTGCCCGGTTGATGGCGACGAGGTCGTCCACCAGGCACATCGAGCCGAAGGCGGCGACGGTTTCGTACTCGGCGCCCCCGTACTGGCCGTTGACGGGACCGTAGGGGCTCTCGGCTACGTCGACCTTTCGATGGTGGGGGATGGGGCAGCCCTCGCAGGCGATGCGGCCGCTGAGGATCGTGTCCGAGAGGGTTTGGCCGCAGACCTTCTGGTAGCCGGCGAAGGTGCCGGTCTGGAAGTTCTTCGTCGGCAGTATGCCGTCGGTCTGTAGGGATGGGATGCCGCCGCTGGTGCCGTTCTTGGCCAAGCCCTGAGCGCCGGGGTCTTTGCGGCGATCCTCGATCATCCAGCGGGCAAGCTCTCTGACTCTCTCCGGCTGGGCCGTGGGTACCTCGCGGGTGCCCCTGGCCACCACGGCCTTGAGGTTCTTGGCGCCCATGACCGTGCCCATGCCGGTGCGGCCGGCGGCCTTGTGCTTGTCGCTGATGATGGCGGCGATCTTGGACTTCAGCTCGCCGGCGGGGCCGATGCAGGCGACGCGGGCCCGCCTATC
>JAJZQK010000178.1 GCA_021847625.1 Chloroflexota bacterium | reverse complement strand
ACCCTCGCCCGGACCTACGAGGTAGTCTTTCACTTGCGGATGCAGGACTTCGACCCGCTCACGCCCCAAGCATGGCGGCCCGAGGAGCCCGAGGTCGCGCAGTGGGTCAGCTACGATTCTTCGGAATCTGTGGTGCTCGGTTTCCCGGGACCCTTCGGCTCCGACGATGTCAACGTCAAGCTGCGGGGGCTTGACTCGGCGGCATCATACTCTGTTCGGGACCAGCTCAGCGGAGTTATGGAGACGCAGAGTGGGTATCACCTGCAGAAGGAGGGCATCACACTGAATCTAACTTCCGGGGCGGCGATGAGATTGGTTCGTCGTGTGACTCAGTAATGAAGGTACCCTGGACGCCGGCCGGGAGAGCGCAGGGCACAGCGCTCGAGTGCGCTAAGGCTTGGGTGGGCTACCCGCCGGCATCCTTAATCTGCTGCCCGTCATCCAGCACCTGAGCGTGCCGAATTCGTTGGACCGCCTGCGGAGTGCGGACGGGCTGGCAAGTGCCAGAAGCACGCCATTTGGTCAATAAGGAGGTTACGGCATGGCAAGTCGAAGACAGTTCCTGCGAGGTTCAGTTTCACTTCTCACGGCGACCGTGTTTCTTCATTTGTTGCAGGCTTGCGGAACGCCCCAGGGAACGAGTTCGGGAGCTACCCCGAAGTCCGCGGCGACACTAACACCGCCCTCGCAAACCGGTGCACAGGCTACACAAGCCCCATCCAAAGCTTCAGCGGCAACTGCGGAGACCAAGATCGCGTTCTGGGCGCTCTCTACAGGTTCACTCAACGAAGCACTGCAGGGTGCGGTAGACCAATTCGTGGCGCAAAACCCTGACGTGCAGGTTGAAGTGAACTGCATGGGTGTCGCGGAATTCTACCAGAAGGTGCCGGTCGCTTTCATGGGAGGTATCGCCCCAGAAGTGCTTTGGCTAGGTTACGGCCAGGTTGGTACCTATCAGGCCTCTAAGTGGTTGGCGCCCATCGACGACGTGATCAGGCCCTGGCCGGACATTGATGACTTTGAGAAGTTTTCGATTGACTGGAGCTTGGTCAACGGACGGCCTTATGGCGTACTGTTCGGCAATCCTTATCCGTTCTACCTTCGCGCAGACTGGTATCGAGAAGCAGGTTTGGATCCTGACGCACCACCCAAGAACTGGGATGAGGTGCGTGCGACCGCCAGGAGACTCGTCAAGCGGGACGGTGGCCGTGTTATGCGGGGCGGCGTTGAGGTGCCTACCAAGAACGGTGATCAAGGTCTGGCCAGCTGGGCATGGACCCACGGGGCGAAGAACTTCTACGACGCCGAAGGTATGCCTTTGTACACCTCGAAAGAAGTCGTCGAGACTCTGGAGTTCCTGGTTTCGATGGTCCACGACGAAAAGCTGACGGTACCAAGCGAGGCCGTGACTGCGGCGGGCACTGCTCTACGGCAAGGACTTGCGGCCCAGGGCTTCGATGCTTCCACCGCACTGCCAGGCTTGAGTCAAGCCGCGGGTAGTAGTGCTGTCCGCCTGGCGCTTCCCCCGGCCAATCCAGAGACCAAGGCGTTGATGCTTGGCAGCGCGTTTTGCCTTAGCAGCCAGATCTCGTCGTCGAAGAAGTCAGGCGCCGCCGTGCGTCTGTTCAAACACCTCTGCTCCCCAGAGAGCGCCTGGTCTATCCACATGGCAAATAGCCACATTCCTCCACGCAAGTCCCTGCGCGATCGACTGGCCAAAGCCAACCCGCAGAACCCTACGTTGCTTCGCGTCTTCGAGAATGCTTACGGCTGGCCGCTGTTCGGCAACTTCGTGCAGTCGCGGCAAATACTAATCGACAATCTCGACGCGATATACCTTGGGCAGGTCTCCGCGAAGGAAGGCCTGGCTCGAGCCGCTGAAGAGACGAAGAAGCTGCCCAAGATGTAGACGGATTCCGAATCCTAAGCCCCTGGATCTAGGTGCACCTCTGCTGTGCACCCAGAAATATGGAGGAATATGGAGTCGCCAATGACCACACTGCCTACCTGGGAAACGTCTCGGCGTGGGCGCTCGCGGGCAGCGCGGCGCAGGCTCGGCCCTGACGCGCTGGGCTATCTGATGATAGCCCCCGCGTACACGATCTACGTCGTATTCATCCTGTTCCCAGTCGCCCTCGTGGCGCTCCTGAGCCTGACGGACTACAGTCTTGTTACTAGGACTTGGCATCAGTTCGGCCTGGAGAACTACGTTGACCTCGTGGCCAACGCGACCATCGCGAGGGCATTGAACAACAGCATAGTCTATGCGGTCTTCACGGTACTTCCAGGGCTGGTGGTGGGATTTCTGCTGGCTTGGATCCTCAACGGGCCCATTTGGGGACTAGCGCTTTTTCGGCAGGTCTACTACTACCCAAACGTGATTAGCTTCGTGGCGGCTTCCGTGACGTGGGTCTGGATTTACGACCCGACAATGGGGTTCCTCAATCGAGTTCTTGAGTTGCTCGGCCTGCCCGTCCAAGAGTGGTTGTACGACCCCAACCTGGCGCTGCCAGCCGTGATCGTCCTCGGCATATGGAAGTCGCTAGGGTTCAATATGGTCATCTACCTCGCAGCGCTACAGTCAATTCCTAGAGAGCTCTATGAGGCAGCCCGGGTTGACGGGGCGCGGAACAGGGATTGCCTACTCAGAATAGCGGTACCTCTGGTTCAACCAACAACCTTCTTCCTGGTGATAATGGGACTGATTGCCGGTTTTCAGGCTTTTGACCAGATATACGTGATGACGGGCGGTGGGCCGGCCGGAAGCACCACCACGCTCGTGCATCAGATGTATCTCAATATCTTCTTCTATCAGCGTCTGGGCCTCGCGGGCGCTATCTCGATGCTCGTCATGGTAGCAGTCGCGGCAATCGCCTTAGTTAACTTCCGGTATGCGAATCAGGGGCAATTGGAGGGGCTCTAGGATGGGTTTAGTCGGGGAAAGCCGCTGGGGACGGATTCTCTCTTTCTCGCTGCTCACCTTCTTCGGCGTAGTAATGTTGATGCCGATCATAGTGACCATCGGGACTTCCTTGAAGCCTGCTGAGGAGATTGGCTACGCAGGTATCAACCTGCTGCCCACGAACCCCAGACCTCGCAACTACATCGAGGCACTGGAGGCCGCGCCCTGGGGGCGCTACTTCTTCAACTCGGCCTTCGTGACCATCGTCACTGTAGTCGGCAGTCTGATACTGAACAGTATTGCGGGTTTCTGCTTTGCCCGGCTGCATTTTCGGGGAAGGGACTTCTTGTTCTTCCTCCTGTTGGTTGGAGTGATGGTTCCTCACCAGGCGATTGTGCTGCCTCAATTCCTGATGATGAGGGCAGTCCCTCTGTTCGGCGGCAATGACATCACAGGCCAAGGGGGAATCGGCTGGCTGAATAGCTATTGGGCTCTTATTGTCCCGTGGCTCTCGGGCTCGTTCGGTATCTTCCTTTGTCGCCAGTTCTACATCAATTTCCCCACCGAGCTGGACGAAGCGGCCAAATTGGATGGATGCGGCCCAATGCGGCTGTTCTTCAGCATCTACCTTCCGTTAAGCGGGCCCATCCTGGCGGCGCTGGGCATTCTGAAGGGCGTGTCGATGTGGAACGACTTCTTCTACCCGGTCGTGATGACGACGACCACCGACATGCGGACCGTTCAGCTTGGCCTCCAGGTATTCTTAGGAGATCCCTCCTCCCTCCAAGTCCAGTGGCAGTTGCTGATGGCAGCGGCAGTGATGATCAGTTTGCCAATGGTGCTACTGTTCGTGACGTTGCAGCGCTACTTCGTGCAAGGCATCGTGACGACCGGGCTGAAGGGGTGAAGGCGTGGGAGGCTATCGATTGGTTGCTCTGGCTCATGGCACTGGCCTACACCTTGGTGGTGCTGGCGCTGCAGCATAGTGAGTTGGAGGCCTTTCCTGGGCAGGCCGTAGCCGTCCTCAAGCGTCTGAGCATGCTCGGCCGGTGCCTGACGGTGGGCAAGCTGGCAGAGGCCATTAGCCTTGACTTCAGCAAGGACAATGTGGCTTCGCTCCGAGGGCTCCTTGTCTTCTCTGGGCTCGGCATCAAGAAGGGCGAGCGCCTGCAGGGCACGGTCGGTCTGGTGGATATTGTGCCCACCATCTCCTACCTGACGGGTCTGCCGCTGCCGGCCAACGCGGAAGGGGCCGTGATCTACCAGGCCCTGGAGGACCCCAACTTCAAGGCGCATCGGATCGAGGAATTAACCGACTCACTGGCCAAGATGGAGGCCGCTCTCTCAGGCAAGCAGGAGTAACGGCTCGGTTCTGATTCCCTTCGGCGAATGATCGTGGGGCGAGGGCGATAGAATTCCTCGCCCCTTTCTTATTGGCCTGTGAAGGTGAAAGCCCGGGGCAAGGGAACAAACGCGAAGTCACCCCGAGGTAGCGGCAGCAGTAGTACTTGCAGTTTGACACTGAGCTTCCTCCTACTTACCTAAAGTAAAGCCAAGTTGGAATCTACATGGGTAGCTTGGGAAAGTATTGTGCCGGTTAGTTCACTGAGCGCATCCGCTCTGGCTCTAAGTCCTATTCCATTCCGTGCCATTGCATAGTGGCGGCCCGTCCCCCTGGGCTGCGCCCAGGGACCGAGGTCTGGCCGCCACGGCCGGCAGACAAAGTCCCCGGGGCCGCGGGCCCGAGGGAGACGCCGGCCGCCACGCCTGAAGCATCACGAATCGGACGCGCACATCCGCAATCGGCACGACAACGTGGCCGTCCACATGCCACCAGATCCATCGTCTCACCCCACTGTTACCGGGGTGTTAACTCGGCGTGTCGTCTTGGTAGCTTAGAGATTGGTAGCCCTCGGGGCGATGGACGTGTTGCTCAGGCGACGGATCAAGCCTCCGGCACGCCGGAGAAGCCACCGGCCGTGAAGCCGCCGTCGACGGGGAATAGCTGGCCGGTGATCATCGCCGAGGCCTCGCCGGCCAAGAATGCCACCACGCCGACCATCTCCTCGGGCCGGCCGAAGCGGCCGAGGGGCGTGCCCTTCAGGAAACGTTCGAAGAAGGCGGGATTGCGCTC
The DNA here is from genome assembly GCA_021847625.1 of Chloroflexota bacterium. The sequence goes on along the minus strand of JAJZQK010000178.1, from coordinate 1,787 downwards.
GCGCACGAACTTATGCATGGGCGTCTCGAAGACGCCGGGCGCGATGGCGTTGACGCGCACGCCGTAGGGCCCCCACTCCACCGCTAGCGTGCGCGTGAGCTCGACGACGCCTGCTTTGCTCACGGAGTAGCCCAGCGACTTGGCCTGCCCGAACATGGCCGCCGTGGAGGCGAAGTTGACGATCGCCCCCCGGTGCTGGCGGACCATTATCTGTCCTGCCGCCTGGCAGGCGAAGAAGGTCCCCTTGAGGTTGACCTCCAGCAAGCGCTGCCAATTCTCCTCGCTCAGTTCGAGGGCGGCGCTGGGGATGGCGATGGCGGCGCAGTTGACGAGGATGTCGAGCGAGCCGAAGCGGTCGACGGCGGCCTGTATCGCCGCCTCGACGCTCGCCCGGTCGGCCACGTCGACGCCGACCGCCAGGGCCTGGCGCCCCTCCCCGGCGAGGCGGTTGGCCAGGTTGGCGGCGGCGTCTGCGTCGAGGTCGGCCGCCACTATGCTGGCGCCGAGCCGGGAGAGCCCGCCTGCTATGGCCTCGCCCAGGCCCCCGGCCGCGCCGGTGATGAGGGCCACCCGGCCCGCCAGCCCGAACAGGTCGGCCAGATATGTCGTCTCCATCTATGAGTACCCTCCCGTTGCCGGCAGCCCTTCCCCGGGCCGCCGGCGGTGTAGCCATATGCCAGGCCATTGTAGCACCTTATTCACCGAAGCCCTGTCCGCACTCTCGGCGGTGGATCTGATCCCAACCGTGCAGACTCTGCTATCTATAATGTAGAAGGCAAGCGGTGGTGTGTTTGGCAGAAGATGTCTGGTCGGCGGGGGAGAACATGAGAGCGAGAGAAAGCCTTCAGGCGGCTCGATGCAAGTCGATTCTGATGAGTTCGCCCCGTCTGTTGGCCTGCCCGAGGTAGCCCAGTCCGGCCAACTCCGCGCGGAATTCCGCCGGCGTGTAGCAGTGCAGGTCTAGGCTGATGCCCCATCCTCCCGCCTCGCGCCACAGCTTGTAGCGGTCGGGGGCACGGCGGATGCGCGGTACGTCCGCGAACGACTTGGCGACGGCCACCAGGTCGTAGTCGCTGTCCGCGCCGGCGGTGCCACGAGCACGAGAGCCAAAGAGGTAGATTTCCCCGCCGTATCTCTGCTGCAGCAGGCGTGCGAAACCAATGAGAAGCCTATCGTGCGACTCGCCGCTCATGGTGCCATCTTCCGCAGACTTTGTACCCATGCCATCACTTCCTCTGCCCATTCTACAGCCGACCGCGCGTCTCCCTCCGCAATCAGATCTGCCGGGATCGGCTCGTTTGCGTTGCCCGATGGATAGCGGGTTTCGGCGAACATCGGCTGCAGCTGTTCGACAGCCGCCTCGACCTCATCCGGCAGAGTCCCTACCTTCTCTGCCACCAGCTGGGCGCATCTCACGAGGTCGTGCTGCCAGGGGGCTCCTCCGCGCGTAGATGCCAGTGGGCGGCCTTCAGGGCCTTCTCGGCTGCCTGATGGGCGAAATTGGCCGCCCCATAGTAGTTCTCTGGATGCAGCAACATTCTGGCCACACGGATGTCGCGCGTCGCCTGCCGCCACAGCCGCTCGCCCATTGTTTCGGCCCGTTTGACGACCGCTCGTTCTTTGTGTGGAGAATCATCCCCTTGGCTCATGGCCAGAGTATATCTCAATCAAGGAGGGTGGTTCAACTTCGAATGCAGTCTAACGCAAGTCATAGTGTGGAGCAGGCCGCCAACTGCCAATTGCTTAGGGGGCGGGTGTGCCTCGTCAGAGGAGGCACACCCATGTGG
>JAJZQK010000177.1 GCA_021847625.1 Chloroflexota bacterium | reverse complement strand
GGTACGAGTAGTGGGCGGAGACGGCGGCGCCCAGCGAGAGGTTCATTACGCGGACGTTGTACTCGCGCCGATGGAGGATCGTCCACTGAACGCCCTCGATCACGGTCGAGAGGTGGGTGCCCCCCGTCGCGTCTATGACGCGCACGTCGAGGAGGTTGGCTTTGGGGGCCACGCCCGTGAAGGGTCCGGAGGGCTCGCCCAGGGAATCATGGCCGTTGCCGGCGATGATGCCGGCCACATGCGTGCCGTGCCCACCGGGGTCGGCCTGATCGGCGCCGTCGCCGACGAGGTCCACCCTGGCGACGATGCGGTTGTCGGGTTGGGTGAGGTCGGCCACAGGGGCGATACCCGAGTCGAGCACGGCTACGCCGACGCCTTGTCCCGTGTAGCCCAGGTCCCAGACCGGGGGGGCGCCCACCACTTCGTCGTAGACGTGGGCCGGGGGCACTGCCTCCAGGGCGTGCATGGGGGCATCGTAGTAGACGTAGGCCACCTCGGCATCCCGGCTGAGGGCGGCGATGGCGTCGTAGTTGGCGCTGGCCGCCGTTGCCCCAATGATGTCCAGGGACGCTCCGGGGCTGGCGCCGTGCGCCCGGGAGCGCTCGGCCGCCCGAGCGGACCGGTTGTCTTGGCCGAGTTGGGAGGCCGGGGCCGCCTCGACGATCACCGGCAGGCCGGCCTGCGGGTCGCACTCCATCTGGGCGCGCAGGTCGGGGGCGATCTTGTCCCAGCGAACGGATTCGGCAACACCAGGGGTTGCCGATGGGGCCAGGACGAGGACTGCGAGCAGCATGCTCAGCACTGCCCGCACAATGGTTCTTGCCATGGGTGGATCTCCTTTCTCTTGCTCTTGCCAGGACCTCGGTTCATCCTGATCCCAAGGGGGCGGCCGTTTTCGATATGTACTACACCGCAATGGTCCGAACCTGTCTTTGTTACGTGACCGGCGGGGAGAGACGTACGGCTGCCGCCTCAGCCGGGAAGTGACGGGTACCGCTACTTGCGCGGTCAGAGCCGGATTCACCACAGGAGGCGCAGAGAACCTCTGGATTCCCTGCTTGTTCCCCACGGTTCCCGGGACGACAAGTGACCCACCGCATAAGTACTGTAGGTAATGAGCGCGGTTTCAGACATCCACGCGCTAGCGGGAATCCATATGGTGCCCTACCGAGACCGGGTCGCTTGCTTTCTCAGGCATGACGAGAACGTAGGCACGCCCCCAGAACCCTCGTGACACCTAGTGACCCGGCACTAGTCGGCAGCCAGATTATCTCGGTTGATACGGGCGAGTCTACCTGCCCGTCGCCACATCCTTCGCCCAGTCCCGGTTGGCGCGGTACCACTCGACAAGGTGTTCTATGCCCTCGGCGAAGCCGGTCTGTGGCCGCCAGCCAAGAAGACGCTCGGCCTTGCCGATGTCGGCCCAGGTCGCCGGCACGTCGGCAGGGTGGGAAGGCTTGTGGGTCAATACCGCCTCGCGGCCGGCAAGGCGTTCGATCAGGCGAATCATCTCCATCAGCACCACCGGCTCGTCGGAACCAAGGTTGATCGTTTCGTAGCCCAGCGGCCTCAGGGCGGCCACGGTGCCGCGGGCGATGTCGTCGACGTAGGTGAAGTCGCGCGATTGCCGGCCGTCGCCGTACACCGTCACCGGCCGCCCCTCGCTTATCCACTGCACGAACCGGAAGGGGCTCATGTCCGGTCGGCCCGCCGGGCCGTAGACGGTGAAGTAGCGCAGGACCGTGAGGTCGAGGGCGTGGAGGTGGTGGTAGGTGTAGCAGAGCGCCTCGGCCGCCTTCTTCGAGGCCGCGTAGGGGGAGAGGGGGCGGTTGGTGTCGGCATCCTCCCGGAAGGGCAGGGGATTGTGGGCCCCGTAGAGGCTCGAGGTGGAGGCCAGCACGAACTTGGCGATGCCGTGCTCCCGGCAAGCCTCCAGCAGATTCAGCGTGCCGCCGACGTTGGTGTCGACGTACACCCATGGGTTGGCGACCGAGGGGCGGACGCCCGCCCGGGCGGCTAGATTGATGACGCCGGCGAGATTGCGTCGTCCGAAGACCGACCGCAGAGCCTCCCGGTCGGCGATGTCCAGCTGATGGAACGTGAATCCCTTTTGGCTCGTTAGGCGGCCAAGCCGCCAATGCTTCAGTCGAACGTCGTAGGCGTCGTTGAGGTTGTCGACGCCGACGACCGCGTGGTCGGCGGAAAGCAATAACTCACTTACCTTGGAACCGATGAATCCGGCGGCGCCGGTTACTAAGTACGTGGCCAGAATAGTCCTCCCCCAAGCGCTCGTGGCAAGCCTACTCGCCCGGACCCCAATCATACAGGCGCAGAGCCGGTCTGTCCAGAGGCGCCGGGAAACAGCTGGAATTGCACCATAAGGAAGCCTCTTCACACCGCCGGCGGGAAGGGGTCCTTTGTAGCATAGGGGCGCCCCCTCGTCATTCCCGCGCAAGCGGGAATCCAGGCTCCTGGTGCGACGGCTGGATTCCCGCGCAAGCGGGAATGACGGCTACCAGGCAGCCGTCCCGAAGATCAAGCCCATGCTCTTCATGGTGCAATTCCAAGGGAAACACATTCTGCGTACCTGGCCGAGACGGGCTGGGAGTATTGCGGCGGGGCTAGCGCCGTACCCACGTCGTCGTCTTTCATAGCGTTCACACAGATGTTGGGGGGAGCCCACATAGGTCTACTGAGCCGGCCTCGGTCGGTACCCGCCGCATGGCCTCGCCACCGCATGGCCTTCGTTGATGCGGCTATCTATCCGTTGTCTTGTCGAACAGAGTGGTGGTTGTTTGGCACGCATAGTGCAGCATAGGCAGGCCGATGCCGGGATGACTAGCTACCGGCAAGCAAACACCATGCAGACGGAGGCGTTAGTATGCGAAGGTTCCTGCCGTTTCTATTGGCTCTGGCGTTCGTCGTCTCACCATTGACACTCCCTCCACCCGTTGCGGCGCAGGCTGACAGCTGTCAGTTCGTGTTGGGGTTTCTCACCCTGAAGCAGATGATCCCCGACATAGTCGGCCCCTGCCTGGATAACGTGTCTTACGATGCCCAGGGCAACGGCTATCAGCACACGTTGGCCTACACCGGCGCCCTTGGCTTGCTCGAATGGCGGAAGTCGGACAACTTCACCGCCTTTACCGACGGCTACCGCACCTGGGTGAACGGGCCCTACGGTCTCCAGACGCGTCTGAACAGCCAGCGCTTCTTCTGGGAGTTCAATCCCGAAAGACTGCCCATCGTGCCCACTCCAGTGGCGGGCGAGCGCTGCCACACCGCGGGCTTAGCGCTTACCCCGGGGATGGTCGAAGCGGGAGCGGGCAACCGGTTTGTCACGTTCACGTTCACCAACACGACGGACGTGTCGTGCACCATGTATGGCTTCCCGGGCGCCCAGATGCTGGATGCTCAGAACAACCCGGTGCCGACGAACGTAGTGCGCAACGGCGGCCAGCTTAGCAACCAGCCTGGCCCAACGCTCGTCACCCTGGGTCCCGGCGGCACGGCGAAGTTCATAATGCATTGGGAAGTCATACCGGTGGGGAACGAGACGACTTGCCCGTCCGGCACCACGCTACTGGTGACTCCACCGGACGAGTTCGCCTCTATCATCCTCCCGTTTGAAATCAGCCAAGCCTGCAACAACGGCGAGCTCGACGTAAGCGCGATCCAACCGAGCTCCTAGCGTCTGGGGGTGAGCGGCGGCCGAGCGAGCAGTCTCACCCGAGACGCGGGGACACTAGTTCGGCCGTCCGCTCATTGCTAGACGCTAGCCGCCTAGAGGAAGGCCGTTACCCCTACCCTCGCCCTGGAGGGGAGATGGATCCATTGCCTCCTGCGGTCGGTTGGCACCCCTATTGCCCCATTCTCAGGGGCGGGCGCGCAGAGGCGGGCTCCTCTTTGGACTGCACCTTGGGATCATGATGCGATCGCTCCGCTCCGCCCTTGCCAAGAACGCTGACATTGCTCAGTCCCGCTTATGCGTAACGATGACGAGCGCCCGTGTACTGGAATTGCACCATAAGGAAGCCTCTTCACACCGCCGGTGGGAAGGGGTCCTTTGTAGCATAGGGGCGCCCCCTCGTCATTCCCGCGCAAGCGGGAATCCAGGCTCCTGGTGCGACGGCTGGATTCCCGCGCAAACGGGAATCCAGGCTCCTGGTGCGACGGCTGGATTCCCGCGCAAACGGGAATGACGGCTACCAGGCAGCCGTCCCGAAGATCAAGCCCATGCTCTTATGGTGTAATTCCAGGCCCGTGTAGCGAAACGTTGACCTGACGCTAAGCCGGTGCTATAATGGGCGTACATTTGGAAACCCTGTCGGCAATACCGAAAAGCGGGTGATGATGGGGAGGCCAAGGCAGAAGGACGAATCGGATAGGCCAGGGCCGCTCATCAAGTCGGTTGCCAAAGCCTTGCGCATGCTGGACCTCTTCACGCCTGCGCAACCGCTCTGGACGCTGACGGAGATTTCGCGGGCGCTGGGCATCCCGCATAGCACGGCTTTCGCCTTGCTGGCGACGCTCGCGGCCCACGGGCTGATCGACCGAGACGGTGACGGCAAGTACTTTCTGGGCGTCAGGGCGATGCGTCTCACGCCGGGTATTCTGCTGAACGTCGAGTTGCGCGACCGAGGCGCGCCTTTCCTCCGGGCGCTGGCGGACCGCACGCACTTGACGGTTAACCTCGCGGCCCACGACGGGAATGGCATCACGTATCTCTACAGCATCGAGACACCGCAGCGAGTCCTGACGCGCACCGTTCTCGGCCACACCGCTCCTCACTACTGCACGGCCGTGGGCAAGGCGATCTTGGCTTTCCTGCCCGAGGGGGTGGCGAGTCGCATTGTCGAGGAGTGTCCGCTGGCTCGGTGTACTTCCACCACGATTACAGATTCGCTGCGCCTGCGTGAGGAACTGGCGCTTATTCGGCAACGCGGCTACGCGGTGGACCGCGGAGAGCGCAATGAAGGCGAGCGATGTATCGGCATGCCGATTCGGAACCGGAGCGGATGGGCGGTTGCTGCCTGTAGCGTTTCGGGTTCGGTGTCCAGCATCGGCGAAGAGGACATCCCGCGCCTTGCGCAGGAAGTCGCCGCTACCGCCGACGTGTTGTCCCGTTTGGTGGGGTTCGTGCCGGAGAAGGGCGACGCTCTGGTTAGTCAGTTGTCGTCGGCTGTTGGCGCGCTCCCCTCTCTCTCCGGCTAGGACTGGAGTCGCGAAGCGGCACGGCTTACTGGCGTAGAGACTGTAGGGCCGTGCGTTAGATGGGCGGGCGCCGTCGACGTGTGCTGTCGGCGAAGACTCCGCGGGAAGTAGATCGTAGGCTTCGGCTCGACGAAGCGAAGAAGGAGACAGACCAGGGTCTACTGCTGCTTATCTATGCTGTGTTGCGTGCCTCCCCGTGGCGGCGGAGCGCCTGGGCTGCCGGAATGGAGCTGAATTATGACCGACCCGCGTCTTCCCTACCTATTTAGTAGTCTCAAGATCAAGGGCCTTGAGCTCAAGAATCGCCTGGTAATGCCCCCCATGGGCACCCGGCTTGGTTCCTACGATTGCCGCGTGACCGAGCGCCTCCGGGCCTACTACGTGGAGCGGGCCAGAGGTGGCGCTGGACTGGTAATCGTGCAGTTCACCTCCGTGTCGCCGGAGGGCGGTAACGGCCCCTATACCACCGGCATCTCGGATGGCGCCTTTATCCCCGGTTACCGCGCTCTGACCGCCGACGTCCACGCTGCCGGCGCCAAGGTAGCCATTCAACTCGCCCATGCTGGCGGCGTCGGCCGGTCGGCAGTCATCGGCACCCGCCCCGTCGGCCCGTCGGCCATCGCCCCCAAGGGCGGTGAGATGCCCAAGGAACTCTCGACCGCCGAGGTCGAGGCGCTAGTTGAGAAGTTCGCCCAGGCCGCCAGACGGGCCAATGATGCTGGCTTCGACGCTGTCGAGTTTCATGCTGCCCACGGCTATCTGCTCAACCAGTTCCTCTCGCCCCTCTGGAACCAACGGAACGACGACTACGGCGGCAGCACCAAGAACCGGTGCCGTCTGTTGACGCAGATCATCCAGCGAAGCCGGGACCTGCTGGGCAGCGACTACCCGATCATGGTTCGTCTATGCGCGGACGAATTCGTGCCCGGCGGCATCGCCCTCGAGGAGGGGTGCCGGATAGCACGCATCCTGGAGGACGCGGGCGTCGACATCCTGGACGTCACCGGCGGCATCGGCGAGACGATGGGCCGCAGCGTGCCGTCTACGTTCGTGCCCGCGGGCGGCTCCTTGCTCCCACTGGCGGCGGCGGTGCGCGAGGGCGCCGGGGTACCGGTGGTCGCGGTAGGCAAGCTGCATACGCCGGAGGTCGCCGAGGCGGCGCTGGCAGAGGGCAAGGCCGACCTCATCGCTCTCGGGCGGGCTTTCATCGCCGATCCTTACTGGCCGGAGAAGGCGGCCGCCGGGCGCTGGGATGAGATACGCACGTGCGTGGCATGCGACAATCCCGACTGCCATAGAAGGACGGGACGGGGCCTGGACCTCGCCTGCGTGGTCAATCCCCTGGCCGCCCGCGAGCGGCTGTTCTCACTTGGGCGCGTAGACGTACCAAAGAGAGTCGCCGTGGTTGGCGGCGGAGCGGCGGGCATGCAGGCCGCGCTGGCGGCCGCCAGCCGAGGGCACGACGTCACGCTGTATGAGCGGGGCCCCGAGCTCGGCGGCCAGGTGCCTCTGGCCGCGACACCTCCCCACAAGGCGGAGATGGGGCGTTACCTGGCCTACATTCGGCGGGTGGTGGAGCTATCCACGGTCGAGGTTGTCTTGGGGACCGAGG
>JAJZQK010000176.1 GCA_021847625.1 Chloroflexota bacterium | reverse complement strand
TCCGCGGCGGCCGGACCTTTGCCGATTCTAGTCGCGAGCGCCTGCATGACGTCGCTATTCTTCATCCTGGCCAGTGCCCAGGCGGCCTCCGGACACGAGTGGCGCCCGGCAGCCAGTGCCCTTGTGGTCGTCGTTCTGGGTGTTGGCCTGGGCAATTGCCTGGTCCCGGCCTACGGTATCATCGGAGCTGCGACGACTAGTGCAGCAATGGCGACCACGGCCGCCCTTGTCGGTTTGTGGTCGGTTGCCCATAGGTTTCACTTCGAGTTTCCATTGCGGACGCTGGCCAGAAGCATCGGGGCGGTTGCACCGGCGATGGTTCTAATCGCGGCGCTTCCCCCGGGCCGTTTGGCCACCCCTCTGTATCTCCTGCCGGCCGCGATGCTATACTGCGTTCTCCTCGTGGCGATAGGGGAGCTAACGGAGGAGGATTGGGGTCTGCTGTTGCGCTATAGGCTGGTCGGTAGGGCCGTGGCCCTGCTCCCTACGGCCCTGGCGCCGCGGGGCTTACGGCTGGCTTGGGCCGCCGGGAATCCGGGGCCGAGCGTGCCCGAGGGCAAGGAAACGAACGAGAGCCTACTGGTCTAGCGTGCCACGCGGGTGGCGAGATGGGCATATCGTTTCGCTATCGTCCGCGGGCCTTCCACTCCCCACATGAGCCTCCGCACGGCGAACCACCCCGAGGGCTTGCGGTCGGCGCATAGTCTGCGCTTCCCCAGGACGTGCCCCAACCCCCTAAGCGCCGCAATCCGGCCGCGCAGCGGGGCCAGTTGGCCGTGCCGGCAGACGAACGCGACGGCTAAAACGTCGTAGGCGAGGATTAGAGGTCCCCACAGTGCCAGCTGGGGCCAGGGGTAGTTCTTGGCAATCAGCCACACCTTGTTGCGGGCCTTGTAGAAGTTCTTGAAGTCGGACCCTTCGCCTGCCGACGCCGAATGGGCGTGGTACACCCTGGCGTCCGGTATGTAGCGGCATCGCCAACCGGCCGCCTGCGCCCGCCAAGCGAGGTCGACGTCTTCCAGGTACATGAAGAAATCCTCGTCAAAGCCGCCGAGTTGCTCCAGCATGTCGCGCCGGTACAGGGCGGCGCCCGCGCACGGGCCAAATACCTCCTGAGGTTGCAGACCCGCCGAGACAGAAGCCCCACCGAGGTAGTCCCAGGCGATGCCCAACACGTTCAAGGCTATGCCCGCCGAGTTGATTACGTCGGGCTGGTCGGCGAAGAGCATCAGCGAGGCGGCCATGCCGACGTCGTGGCCTTGCTCGATGCCGTCGACCAGCGCTTCCAACCACCCCGGCTCGGGGACGGCATCGGGGTTCAGCAATGCGACAAGCTGCCCGGTGGAGGAGCGCAGGCCGACGTTGACGCCGGCGGCAAAGCCCAGGTTGGCGCCGGTCTGTATCATCCTAACCTCGGGGAAGCGCTCTCGGGCGACTGCCGCCGAGCCATCGGCGGAAGCATATCCACGACGACGACTTCCGCCGGCCGCAGCGTCTGCTGACGCAGGGCCGCCAGGCAGGAAAAGAGGTAGTCGCCTCCATTCCAGTTGACGATAATGACGGAGACGTTCCCCGGCACGTCGGCCTGCGGTGAATGAGCGCGGCTGCGCTGCGTCCTGGCCCGTTCGGTGTCCATTAGCGGTCTCCAGCGCAGGGCATGGTTGTGCCGTCCATCCGGTCAGGACGCTCTGCCACTGCTCTGCGGCGACGCGGAAGCCGCCACTCTGGCCGCGGGCCGGCGTGGCGCCAGTCGCTGATAGGTATCTCTGACGACCGGATAGATGTGATCCCACGTGTAGCGGGTGAGAACCTTCTGGCGGCCTCGTTCTCCCATCGCGCCGGCGAGGTCTTGATCCATCATTAGCGTGGCGAGCCGGCCCGCCAACGCCTCTACGTCGCCGAATTGCACCAGGAAGCCATCTTCCCCATCGTCTATGACCTCCGGCACGCCGCCGGCCAGCGCCCCGATCACCGGCTTGCCGCATAGCCAGGCTTCCAGATACACGATGCCGAACGAGTCGGTGCGCGAGGGCATGGCCATCACGGAGCCGGCCGCCAGCAGATCACGCTTGTCCTCTTCCGGCACGACGTCGAGCACGTGGCAGCGCTCCTGGTGTTGGGGCGATACGTCGGCGTAGAACCGAGAGAATCCGTCCATTATCGGCCCGGCCAGCACGAGGTCGACGTCCAACCCTTGGTCCCACAGCCTGCCCATCGCCTGCACCAGGTGGAAGGTGCCCTTATCGTACGCCGTCGTGCCGAGGTAGAAGACGAACGGCTTGCGAATGCTGAACCGACTCCTGAATCTGCTGGCGTCGCCCCCGATAATATCGGACGGGTTGACGCCGACGCCGGCCTTGACTATCTTGGCCGCCGGCACTCCCTTGGCAAGGAGGTACTCCCGCTCGATATCCGTCTGCGCCAGAACGGCATCGGCCTTTTGCAGAAGCGCCACCTGGTGAGGCATCGTGTAATACTTGCGCACCTGGTTGCGTTCGTTCTCGCCGAGGTGAGTGAGGGGAGTGACGATAAAGGCTGCCCCGGTTCGCCTGGCCGTGTGCAGCGCCGGGCACAGAAGCGACTCGAAGCAGATGTTCATTCCGTGCACCATATCTAGCGGGCCCGGAATCTCGTCCAGCGCCCTCTGCAGGTCCGGCACGCGGGGGGCCAGCGGAGCGAGACGCTCGAGGAGAGGAGCGGTGTCCACCGGCAAGCGCCCGAGCTGGGTCATTGCCCAGCGTGTGCCGGGGAAGGCTATCCGCGGCAAGGGCAAGTGCCGGACGGGGAAACGGTAGACTCGCACCCCGTGATGCTCCTCACTGTAAGGCGCGATTCGCCGCTTATCTCTGTTCCAGAACAGCTCGAGGTCGAGCGCATCCGTGGTGAAAACCGTGACGGAGTGCCCCTCCCGAACCAATCGCTCGGATATCTCTTGCAGGTGGCGTTCGCTACCCCCGACGTAGGGCCAGTAGCGAGAAATGACGTGCAATATGTTCACTCAACGACCCCTGAGCAACCGCCGACTTTGGCCACTGACAATCCCTCGAGCGCTGGCTTCCAGACGCGAGGGCAAGCTGCACCGTAGGCCGCGGCCGGCCCGTGCTTCGTGTTTGAATCTCCAGAACAGTCAAGTTGGAGCTACTGTTTGTTCGTCTTGGCCTCAAATCATTATATGTCCTGCTCCCAGTGGATGCAACGCGCCGGCGAGCGAGTGAGTCTGCGCTCGAAATGGCTGCCGCCATGTCGGCAATAGGCGACTATCCGGTAAGGCGGCCAAGTATCCTCTTGCACAGGCCATGCACTCCGCCGAGAGCGCCTAGCGCAGGGACGTGGCGAGGACGGAGTCGAGGTAGGAGCGGAAGGCTGGCTTCACCGTCTCGGGGCGGAAGGCCTGCAGGCGTTGGCGCTGGCGGGCGATGACCCGGGCACGCAGCAGATCATCTCTCACCAGCACATGCATTGTCTCGGCGACCACGGGGAAATCCTTGCGGTGGATTTGGACGCCCGCTTCTCCCAGCGTAGAGGGTATCGCCGTGGAGGCGTAGGCCAGCACCGGCACGCCGAAGTGCATGCTCTCGAGGAGGGGCACGCATAAACCCTCGTGCTCGCTCATACAGAGAAAGAGGCTGGCGACGCGGTAGTAGGCGACGAGCTCGGCTGTGGAGACGTGGCCGCAGAAGTGCACGTCGGCAAGCCCGCGGGCGTTGGCGCAACTGTCGAGCCAGGCCTTGTACCGCTCGCAGAGTTGCCAATTCCCTACCAAGAGGAGACGCGAGCCCGGGTCAAGTCGCTTGTAGTAGTAGAATGCGCGCAGAAGGTCCTCGTGCCGCTTGTTCGGCGCCACCCGGCCCACGAAGAGAATGTTCGTCCGGTCGTCGGCATACGAGCGCATAACCGACTCGTCTGCCTGGATCGCGTAGCGTTCCTCGTCGATGGGGAGCGGCAGAACCCCCGTGTGCCCGAAGCCTGCCCGGCACAGCTCCTCCTCGCTGTAGTCGGAGTTCGCGAGGGCGAGAGCCACGTCCCGCAAGTCGGGCAGCTCCTCCCGCCCGCGGAGCGTCTGTTCGTAGAGCTGCTGGTGTACGCCCCGGAAGTACTCGCTCGGGGTTACGTTATGGTACATGAGGATCACCGGCATGGTCATCTTGCGCACGTCCGCGGTGAGGGGCGAGCCCGTCGAGTAATGGAAGATTAGTAGCGAATCCCTCGCCTTCTCGGCCTGGACGCGTGACCACGGCTGGGCCTCGCCACGGGGCAGGTCTTCGGAGAGGCCCTCGGCGTAGATCTCGGAGGCGTAGCCCCACTCCCTGAGCCAGGTCCTCAGCAGCTGGGCGTGATTGAAGACCGCATCCCCGGGTTTGGCGGAGACGACCAGTTGATGGATCGATCTGACGCTATTCACCGAAGACTGCCGAGACAAACTTCTCCGTAATCCTTTCCCACGAACTGTTGGCCCTCACGTACTCTCGGCCGAGCCGTCCCATCTTCCGTCGCACTACGGGGTTCGCGTCAAGGAATTCGAGGCAACCCGCGAACTCCCCGTAGTTGGCGAAGAACAGCCCCCCGTTCGACCTGAGGCAGTGATCCCTGGTGACGTCGCAGGCGGCGTGGACCAGCACGGGCGTCCTTTGCACCCACGACTCCATGATTACCAGCGAGAAGCTCTCCTGAACCGATGGCTGGCAGGTCAACAGCGCCGCCGCGTAGGCGTCTCGTTTCTCCTCCTCCGAGAGGAAGCCGAGGTCGACGACGTCTGCCAGATGCTCCGCGGGTACATCCACTGGCCCGCTGCCTGCCAGCACGAGCTTCAGGTCGCGCAGGCGGGGACGGGATGTCCGCTCCTTGAAACGACAGAAGTAGTCGATCAGAAGGGGGGTACTCTTGCCCACGCTCCGGCGACCAACGTACAGTACAAACGGCTCGCGTACGCCGAAGCGCTCGCGGAAGCGGTCGGCGTTGCCCGTCGCCTCGACGTCGACGCCCGCGCCAAGCAGAAATAGCCGCTCCTCGGGTAGGTCGTACAGCCGCCTAGCCAGTGCCATCTCGGGGAGGGACAGAAACAGCATTCTCTGGAAGGTTTGGAACATCTCGCGCATGAGCATCATGTGCGCGTAGCCTTCGTCGTGAAGGCAAGGGATGAGGAAGGACCGGTCGGGAGCGACCTTGGCGCCCCAGTAGGTAGTGCCGAACGGATAGGGGGCGAAGACGAAGACGCGGTTGTCCTTATTCCTGTCGATGAAGTCGTACAGCCGACTGCTGTTCACGATTTCGCGCAGGAACAGGGCCTCCTCCTCGGGTGTTACGCTGATCCCGCGCATCAGTCGGGAGTTCACGTCGTCAAAGCGGGTCTTAGGGCGGCGATCCAGCTTGAACCGGCGCACCGTCACCCCTCGCTGCACCGAGGTGCCTTCCTTGTGGAAGTCTGCCGACCATCCGCCCGCGCCGTCCCTTGCGCAGGTGGTGAGAACCTCGACGGCAAGCCCACGACTAGCGTGCAGGTTCTCGGCCAGCTGCCTCACCAGCGTCTCCGCCCCGCCGACGACTTCCTCGCCGAACCACGGCACCACGAAGGCGACCGTCGGCAGGGGCCTATCTCCCATCAGCCCGCCCCGGGGTGTCCGCCACGCCTTCCTGCTCCGTGGTGTGTCCCTGAAGCCTAACCACAGCCTCTCGTAGCTCCCGGACCTCTCGGCGGAGCTCCTCCACCTCGGCCGCGGAAGCCCTAGCCCCCACCATCTGCGAAAGCGCCCTCACCGCGTTCACGGAGTGGGCGTTGAAGGAGACCTGCTTGGCGGCCAGCTGGTTCACGTAGAAGACGATCAGGTTGTGCAGCATGTACTTGAGATGGCTGAGTGGACCGCCAATCAAGGGGATGCGAGTCGGCGCGACCTGCAGGGAGACCCAGGCCCTGTCGTGACTCCGGAGCGCCTCTTCAAGCTCGTACGAGAACTCCGTGCCCAGTTGCTCGCCGGTCGCCGTAGGTGAATCACCACCCTTGAAGGAGGGAAAGAACACATCTGCCTCGTACATATCCTGCCGGGCCGCGAGCCCTTGGCGAATCTGCTGCATAATGGCGGCGACATCCACCTCGGGGTCTTTGATCTCGATCACATCAGCCGGATCGTGCACCTCGGCGTTCCCCTTATTCAAGACTCCCCCATCTCTCCAACCATAGGCAGGCGGGTACACAAAACCGTGACTAGGAAGTGCAAGCTAGCAGATTATACAGCTCGCCCAAACCACGGGCAACGCTGAGCGCGGCCGCGCCGTCGCTGGAATTGCACCATAAGAGCATCGGCTTGAGCTTCGGGACGGCTGCTTGGCAGCCGTCATTCCCGCTTGCGCGGGAATGACGAGGGGGCGCCCCTATGCTACAAAGGACCCCTTCCCGCCGGCGGTGTGAAGAGGCTTCCTTATGGTGCAATTCCAGTAGGAACAATTTACCCTTGACGTGGCCTTGGTCACCGTGGTAGCATCACATGACCCTCGCGATCGGTGTGCGCTTGATAAGGAGTCCGACCAAGGTGTA
Source organism: Chloroflexota bacterium (assembly GCA_021847625.1). The sequence goes on along the minus strand of JAJZQK010000176.1, from coordinate 305 downwards.
TTCTTACGTCCGATTCAGCGGTGGCAGTCTAGGATCAATGCCCAAGTTGGTTTGTCCGTATGTGTATGGCAATGCCCAGCGGGTCTCTCAAAGGTCGGCCACCCCGGAACACGGGGTCTGTTGGGCTGGGTGCAATTGAACTACTCCAACAGATTCGCTCCCGCCTAGTGGTGGGGGTGGCAGGAACGACCGAAGGGACGAATTGGCTGTAGATAGAATGGATCGGGGGTTCCATATTGTCGGATGGATCGCGGCGTGGAGCAGCGCCCATCCGATCTGCGGCACGGAGGCCGCGATCCATATCA
>JAJZQK010000175.1 GCA_021847625.1 Chloroflexota bacterium | reverse complement strand
CCCTGCGACGGCCCGCCTGCTACCGTAGGGGCCGGCGGCTCTGCCGGCCCCGGGGCGGACAGAGGCCGTCCGCCCCTACGTACTGTAGCAGGAGCGGCCATTTCAGGGGAATGACGCGACCGGACGGCCACCGGTGATGCATGAAGATGGGGCGCGGTGGCTCGCCTACTACCGTAGGGGCCGGTGGCTCTGGAATGAGGTGAGGCTTGGCCAATCGGCTGAACGATCTCAGCGGTCGGGAGTGGATTAAGTTCACCAAGAGTTGGTTCGTGCACAATCCTCCCCGACGGAGAGCGGGGGAGTTGCTGCACCCTGCCAAGTTCCCGGAGACGCTCGTCGCCGAGTTCATCCGCTTCTTCACCCATGCCGGGCAATGGGTGCTCGACCCGTTTCTGGGCACGGGCAGCGCCCTCGTCGCCGCGGCCAGCTGCGGCCGCAACGGGGTTGGTGTGGAGTTGTCGGAGAAGTACGCCACGATCGCTCGCGAGCGCGTGGCGGCCGCCGCCGCCGGGGGCGAGGATTGCCGGCAGTTGGTCTTGCAGGGCGATGCTCGCCGATTGCGGGCTCTCTTAGCCGAGGCCGGCATCGGGCAGGTGGACTACTGCGTCACGAGCCCTCCCTATTGGAACCAGTTGCACCGCCACAGCCTCCGCCAGCGCGACCGGGCGGCGGAAGGCTTGGACACGCGATACGGGGAGAGCCAGGCTGACCTGGGCAACATCGCCGGCTACGAGGAGTTCCTTGCGGCCCAGAAGGAGATCTTCGACCAGGTCTACGAGGTCATGGTGCCCGGGGGCTACCTGACAGTGATCACGAACAACGTCTACACGGCCGGTCGTCTGTTCCCGCTGGCCTTCGACACCGTGCGTTCTCTTGGCGCTACCTGGGTGCCGAAGGATGAGCGGATCTGGCTACAGGACGACAAGCGCCTTCTGCCCCTCGGCCTCAACTCGGCCTGGGTCGGCAACAGGCACCACCAATACTGCCTGATCTTCCGCAAGGAAAGCGGGTAAGGGTGGGGGAGAGGGCTTTGTCGCCGAAAGCGCAATCGGCCTCAGGTCCGGTTGCGGCAAGGCAGCGTGCAGCCTAGCGCGCTCCGGCGGTCCGTGGTAGAATGACCCCATAACGCGACGAAGGCCGTTGGTTAGCGGCCGATGCAGGGAGACATGGCTTTTCGCGACAGTATCAACATGCGCCGGTTCCCCGGCGCCTGCGAGCACTACCGAGAGAACTGGACTGTAGACGACAGCGACGTTCTCTATCAGATCTACTGCCTGCGGGGCACTGCCCCCTCGACTCGTGAAGAACAGGAGAGGTGCCTCAACAACGGCAAACGACGCTGTTGGCGCGAGGAAGAGTCGAAAAAAGGCGGCAGGCGGGCTGATTATAGTGCGGCGAGGTCCTGACCGGCAGGTTACCTACCGGTGCAGGGGGTCTTCGTTCAAGCACTCGTGGCAGACTTCGGTATAGAACTGCCCTTCTTCGTTCTTGCGTAGCAGCCTGGCTACCACCCAGACGGCGTGCCGTTTGCGGCCGCAATTCCGACAGATCACCTCCACCGTCTCGTTCATTGCAGGTCGCTGGGTCTCGTATCTGTCGATCATCATCCCGATACCTCGATGGTTAGTTGCTCGATTGTCTCCTCGGAGTTGGCTGGCTGTAGGTAGGTCCTCGCCGGGCGCCGGTGCCGACGGCTATTCGGACGAGAGCGTTCGGTGCCTGGAGGAGGTCCGATAGGGTCGTCTGCCAGGCTTTCGTTTGCTCACTGCGACCAAATGCAGGACGAGCGGAATGCCCGCTCGTCCGAATCCCCATTGCCCCATAGTAGTAGGGTACGTATCTTGGCCAACCTCAAGGTGAAGGCCCTAGGATGGTTGCTGACCCTTGGCTCGTTCGAAGCGGCTCATTAGCTGTTCTCTCGTGCGAGCCGAGGCCTCTCTGCTCTCTTCCATCGCTTGTTGTACGCGTTGCCGCTGTTCATCGACGGTAGTCCGACCGACCCCCACGACCTGGTCCACGGTCTCGCCCGCGCGCTTTCTCAGCTCGAGACCTCGCTCGTATAGGTCCTGGCGTACCTCGTCTCCCGGCCGGGGCGCTAGCACGAACGCCAGCACGGCGCCCAATGCTCCGCCGATCACCAGACCGATGAGGAAACTTCCTGCCTTGTTATCTGCCATGCGCAAATTCCTCCTCAGCACGCCTCGGCAGTGCTAGGCTCCACGTGTAAGCCCGAAGAAGGCACGGACGAAACGAGTGGCCGCTGCCATAGCACTGGCGGCGCGGATTAGCGGCCTGACCGTTGTCTCGCTGACGAACTCGGCCGTGCCCTGCACTGTGTTCGTGGTTCTCCTAACGGTATCGAGGATCGGCATGACCTCGCCACGAAGCAGTCGCACGAGCTGCCAAACCTGCACGATCACGATGATCAGGAGTATCAAGGTAATGAAGGTCTCGAGGAAGAGGGCGACGAGTAGCCAATCGCGGACAGCCTCCATGTCTTCGCCTACCTCCCGGTCGTACCGCAGTGGCGGGTCCGTGCAGGTTACCACCCGTTCCTGCCGGCAGAGCGTTGCCTCGCGAGTTCGCGGACAGGCCCCTACCGCCCAGCAATCGTTAGCTTATCACAACTACGCTATCCTGCATTCTATCATACGCGGAGGGGCTTGGCAACTAGGAGCACTATACAGACTAGGGCTAGCCCTGGCACTAGGCGCAACTCGCCAAGTTGCCAGGAAGGGATCTCTCCGACGATGGCAAACAGATGACCGGTGGCCATGGCGAAGATGCTCAGCGATATGCCGATACCAAGCCGGGGGCTGCCTTGGGGCCGGAGCCCCTTGTAGGCGCAGGCTAATGGCGTACCCATCGCGGCCGCCAGCCAAAGCCAGGTCGGGATCACACTCAACCAACTTAGAGGGTTCATTGGCTATGCGACCCGGGCACGACGACGATGTCCGGCTCGCCTGCGCCGGTGGGATGATCCGGCACCTGGTCTTCAGGTAGCAGTCCGACCTGCTGTCCCTGGCGGGCAAGCCGGAGCGCTGCCCGATAGATGTCGTCCGCCGGGGAGGCGGGCCCCGAAGAGGTAGCTATGCTTTCGGATGGCCAGACGATGTAAACGTCCGGCTGATCAAGCGTCTTTGCGATCATTTGACTGGCACTCCGGCGCAACCAATTCACGGCATCCGCGAAGGCGGCGAACTGCTTCTTCTCGTTGCCGCGTGCATCCAATAATCCGTACGTACCCCCGTCCGTCCACGTATCCCGCCACTCGAAGTAGAAGATCCCGGTGGCTCCGCCGCGAACGGCGCGGGCGGTGAAGCTCTGTATCTCGGCCGAGGTCGGGTTGCCGTCCTTGCGGTTCAGCTCGGTCACCCACACCGGCCGCTGCCAGAGGCGGGTAAGCAGGTCTGAATTGAGGGTGAAGTACTCCGCGTGCTTCCCCCCCTCCGGATAGACGTCGTAGCCCACGATGTCGGCCCCCTGGTAGATGCGGCTGGGCGATACCCCGGTGGCAGGCTGTTCGCCCCACCACCACCACGACATCTCCGCCACGAGGACCATGTGCTGGTTCCGGTCTTCCTCACGGATGATGCCCGCCAAGTCCTCGACGTAGCTCCCGAGGTTCGCATAGGCGAACTCTCGCCAGTCTTGCCATTGCTTCCGGTCGCCCGTTCCATTGCTAGACGTCAAGACGGATGGCGGCTCGATGTCGTCGAACGAGCCGAAATTGGTCAGCCAGGTGGCGTTCAGCAGGTCGACCGAACTGTACTGCTGGGCCGCCCAGCCGCGAAAGCCGGCAACCGTGTGTGCATTATAGTCGCTAATGAGCTGCTGCGGATAGTGGGGTTCGTTGAGCACCTGATAGGCGAGGATGGCCGGGTGCTGGCTTATGTGCCGCACGGTCTCACGGATGTAATCAGAGAACAGCCTGGCGTAGTCCGGGTGGTTGACGCTAGGGTAGTCCCCCCAGGCCCAGCTCCCGTCGGCGCCAACCATGGCCCAGTCGTGGTAACGCAGCCAAAACCAGATCGGTGTGTTGTAATCGCTCGTGGCGTAACTGAACACGGGGACCACGTAGAGCCCATATTCGGCTGCCTTGTCGAGAAAATCGTCGAGGCAGCCGAATTCATAGCTCCCCTCGTAGTAGGGGACGATGTCACGCCAGGCGAGGTCTATTCTCACAGTGTTGAGGCCCAGCTGGCTCATCCGCCTAAGGTCGTCATCCCAGGTCTCTCGCTGACGGGTGAAGTGGTAGGTGACGCCAATGGGGAAGAAAGGCTTACCGTTTGCCAAGAAGGTGGCGCGGCCGTTATCGGAGGGGTTCAGACTGCTATCGACGCGTTGGACTGCGGTGACCGTGACGCGCGATGGTAGTCGATGGGGGGACACTTCCACGTAGGGGCCGGCAAATCCGAGCAGACTGAAGCCGATCAGCAACGTCGCAACAAGGCGCCATCTTACCACCGGCCCTCACCCCCCGTCCACGTCCGATGCCGCTGGCTACCACCACTCGGTGAGCCCTGCTTCACTCTGCTGGCGGTCTAATGGCAGTAGGCCAGCGGGATGAGTAAGATTAGGTTACCACAATAGAGGGCTTAGGGGCAAGGGGTAGCGCGCATTTTGGTGCGCCTGGCATATATCCTGCCAAAACTCGCTGCAGCATGTAAGTGGACGAATAGGTGAGTACGGCACGCACGCCGAGGCCAGGCGGCCGTGTCGTGATCCTCTTGCCGATGGTCTAACAGTCAACATGTCTAGATGGCAATAGGGACTCGGGAGGGACGCATGGCCCAGAAGGTAGTCGAACAGATTCAGGCTTATGGCCGCAGCATAGCAGGGCCGGCTGGCTCGGAGAAGGTCCTTTGGCGACCATCCAGCCGATTTGTGGAGGCTATACCGGGGATTCTGAGCTGGGTCGTGGTGCTGGCGCCAATATGGCTGACGATTATCGATGCCCAGGCGGGCATCATGTTCGTGATGGCGGTCACTATGTACTTCGCTCTACGAGTGTCGAGTTTCGGCGTGCGTTCGCTCTTCAACAGGGGCCGGATTCTCGGCGCCAGTCGACGCGACTGGCTTGCCGCCCTGGAGCAGCTCGAGACGCACGAATGGCGACAGTATCGGATCACGCTGATGATCCGGGCCTACCGGGAAGGAAACGTCAAGATACTACGCCAAACGCTCGACTCCATTTATGCCTCCAACTGGCCGCGCGAGGACGGGCTGCTGCGTAATGTCGAGGTTGTCTTCGCCACTGAAGAGGATGACCCGATTACGCCGCCCCTGGTCGAGCAGCTGGAGCACGAATTCGCGGGCAGACTGGCGGTGCGGCAGATACCGCACCCGAACACGCCCCGGCACTTGCCTGGCCCCTCGTCGGCGATGCACCACGCGGGGAGGGTGCTCTACGAGCAAGCTAGGGCGGAGGGCTTTCCCCCTCACTACTGGCTAGTGGCCGATTTCGACTGCGATACGCTGTTCCATCCGCAGTACCTGCCGGCACTGGCCTACCATTATGCCACCGACGACCGACGGCACCGGCACGCGTACCAGCCCGTGGTGTTGTTCACGACAGACTACTGGAAGGCGCCGCTGCACAGCCGGCTGTCGGCCGTGGGAACCTCGGTGCTGACGCTGGGTTGGAATAGGAAGCCCGAGATTGCCTTCACCGGGGCCGCGGCCAGTCTGGCGCTGCTCCGGAGCGTCAACTTCTGGCCGACCAACTCCCACAGCCAGGACTCCGGTATCGAGCTGCGCCTACGCCTGCGCTACGGCGCGGACTTCCGTGTCGTCGGCCTGCCTGTGCCTCTCAGCGTGTACCCCGTGATGATCACTGGCCCGCAGGAGAATCGCGCGGAGCGGGTGCGGTCTTACCTTCAGAGCTTTCGCACGCTCTTCCGGCAGAGCGCACGCTGGCGGGAAGGCCCCCTCGACGAATTCGTGGAATCCGTCGCCCATCGGCACGGGGGGTTGACCCTGCGCAAGCTGCTGAATGGCTTGGAGAGAGACACGTTGACACTCCTTCCTGCCGTCGGGCCGGTCGCCGTCCAGCTGACAATACTGACGCAGGGTGGCGTCGGTTATGGCTACGTGTCGCTCATCTTGGGCTCTATACTGTCGGCAGTGCTAACGATCGTGAGCCTTCTAGGTGTGGTGGCCTTCGGTCAGGTGCTCGTCACGAGAGAGTTCATCGGCGCGGAGACGTCGCCATGGCGCAAGGCCGTGGAGCTGCCCGTGTTCTGGTTGGTGTTCTCAATCTACGTGCCCGTGGTGACCGCCGTCGCGGGGCTGAAGACTTCGTCGGCTTACGTTCTGGGTCGGCGCCCGCGCGGCCACTACCTGCCAACGCCAAAGTAGGACGGAGGCCGGCAAGGCCGTCCGGGTTTCCGGGCAGTCCGCTATACGGGTTAGTTAAGAGGTGCTTCCTCTGACGGCCGAAGAAGGCCGGCCAAGGGGGGCACCCTTTGTTGCACAATTAAACAAGCTGGAATTGCACCATAAGGAAGCCTCTTCACACCGCCGGTGGGAAGGGGTCCTTTGTAGCATAGGGGCGCCCCCTCGTCATTCCCGCGCCAGAGGCTCCTTGTTCCTCACCAGACCGTCGATTGGGCACTACACGCTGACTCGGGATGAGCTACTGTGGCGGGCCAACGACGTGCTGGGCTGGGTCCGCTCCGGCCAATTGAAAGTGCATATAGGGAGCGAACTGCCGCTGGCGGAGGCGGCCGAAGCCCACCGCCGAGCGGAGGCACGCCTGACCACCGGCAAGACGATTCTGCTCCCTTAGCATGATCAAGACGGTGCCGGCCCGAGGCCAGCCCAGCTAGTACGGCCGGCCGGC
>JAJZQK010000174.1 GCA_021847625.1 Chloroflexota bacterium | reverse complement strand
AGTAGCGGAAGCCCTCGCCTTGCCAGATGTCCTTGATGGTTTGCTGCCCCACTCGGCCCATGCTGGTGTTGGCGGCGATGTCGTAGCCGCAGACCATGACGTTGCCCCGGCTGTCGATGTTCAGTCGCTCGAAAATGAAGGGACAGGGCGTGGCCTCCACATCCAGATAGGGCGCCGGATCGGCGGAGCGCTCGCCGTCCAGGCGGGTGTTGACGCCCCAGGTCAGGAATTTGCGGCTGATGAAGTTGTCGACGCCGATCTCATCGCGCCAGAAGCGCTCCACCGCGACGATGTCCACCCCTTGTTGGTTGACACCCGAGGCGATGATCTTTGAGTTACTGCCCAAACGATTGCGCATTTCGATCATTCGTCGGGCGTTGCGCAGCAGACGATCCCATTTGAGCCCCTTGCGCACCACGGCATAAGTGGCTTCATCGCAAGCGTCCACCGAAAACTCGATCATATCCACCCCGGCTTCAAGCAGGGCCAAGCTATTACGTTCGGTGAAGGCAGAGCCATTGGTAATTAGGCCGATCTTGCAGCCTTTTTGCTTGGCGTAGAGAAGCAGTCGGCCTCGTGCCACCACGGTGGTAGCCATGTCGAGCACTACCGGCTCCTCCTCCCCGGCCGGCAGAGCATAGGAGAAGGGGTTGGTGCCCAAGATCGGTTGGCGTCCGCCCCAGGGCGCCACACCTGCCGGAGCGTTTGTCGAGCTGAATCCGATCATGTCGTGCCCGAGGGCCATCATCGAGTAGTAGGCCGCCGCGCCGTAATGATTAGCGTGGTTGACGGCCGTGAAGCCGATGCCGGTCTGTTTGGCCTTGCTTATCGCCAGCTGCATCGCCCTGGTGGCCACCACCTGCCCGAGGCTATTCTTGGCGTCGATAAGGGCCGTGGAGGCATTCTCGCGCGCGATGCTCCACTCCGTCCGGGGGCTCATCACCCCCACTTGCAGCCGCTTGATGTAGACGCAGAGCATGCGGGTGATGCCGTGAGTGTCGACTCCCCGCAAGTTGGCCTCGATCAGCGAGTCGGTGACCACCGCGGCATCCTCGGGGCTCACGCCGACTTTCTCGAAAACCGCCACGGTGAAAGCTCGCAGCTTGTCCGCGGGGAAGAGAACCCCGCCTTCTACTCCTGGCATGTGATCGACTCCTTGCACAGGCAATTGAGGCCGGTTGAGCACCGGCCTCGGGCCATTGTAGCACGACCAGCCGGGCACGGGCCAGGCGGTCCTAGACGGCGTTGACACACTTGCCGGCGCCGACTATCATCGCCCCAGCCCGAGCGGTAGGAGGTGGCAATCGCCGTGGCAGCAGCCAATGGATATGCCGGCCGGATTCTCAGGGTCGATCTGAGCCGTGAAACGGTCGCCGTCGAGGAGAACTCAGTCGCGACTCTCCGCAAATGGGTCGGAGGCAGCGGTATCGGCGCCCACTATCTCTACGCGGAAGTGCCATCCTCGACAGGTTGGCCCGACCCCGACAACCGGGTGGTATTGGCCAGCGGTCCACTGGCCGGCACGCCGGTGATGGGCTCGGGCACGTTCTCTGCCGTGACCAAGGGGCCGCTGACCAACGGCGCCACCGCTACTCAGGCCAACGGCTTCTTCGGCGCCTATCTCAAGTTCGCCGGCTTCGACGCCATCGTTTGCCAGGGCACGGCCAGCCGCTGGCTGTACCTCTACGTCCACGATGGTTTGGCCGAGCTACGCGACGCAGGCCACCTGCTCGGTCGTGACACCTGGCAGGCCCAGGACGACATCACGGCCGAGCTAGGCAAGAAGGAAAAGGACCTCAGCGTCTTCTCGATCGGGCCGGCGGGGGAGAAACTGGTCAAGTTCGCCGCCTTGGTTGGCGACCGCGGCCATGTCGCCGGCCACAACGGCATCGGCGCCGTCCTGGGGAGCAAGCGCCTCAAGGCGGTGGTCGCCGAGCGCGGCCAGACGCGTGTGTCAGTTCACGACCCCACCGAGTTGCGCCGCCTGGCCAACCGCATTGCCGAGGAGATACAGAACCATCCTAGCTCGGCGGGCATCTACCGCTGGGGCACCAGCACCAGCTACGGCACGGCCGCCACGCAAGGCTGGCTGCCCGTGCGCAACTACACCACCAACGCCTTCCCGGAGTACGAGCCTTTCCTAGGGGAGAACTACCGCCGTCGCTATGAGCTCAAGCGGGCTCCCTGCTACGCCTGCCGCACCCATCACCTCCACATGGTGCGCATCACCGAGGGCCCCTACGCCGGTTTCGAGGGCGAGGAGCCGGAGTACGAGCAGTTCGCCTCTTGGGGCTCCCTGGTTGGCCAAACCGACGTCGACGCCGCCGTCGTGCTGTCCAACGAGGTCGACCGGCTCGGCCTAGAGACAAACGAGGCCGGCTGGGCGGTGGCCTGGGCCATCGAGTGCTACGAGAGGGGATTGCTATCCCGGTCAGACACCGACGGCCTGGAACTGCGCTGGGGCGACGTTCCCGCCATCCGCACCCTCGTGGGCAGAATCGCCCGTCGTGAGGGCAATTTCGCCAACCTGCTGGCGGAAGGAGTGCGGGCGGCCGCCGCCAAACTCGGCAGGGGCAGCGAGCAGTACGCTATCTTTACCGGCAAGGGTACCACCCCGCGGACGCACGACCACCGCGCCCGTTGGCTCGAATTGGCCGATACCGTCCTCTCGAATACGGGCACTATGGAGGTGGGTCAGCCCACGTTCGTCGCGGAGCTCGGCGCGCCCGCGGACTACGATGGCTATTCGGCGGCACAGGTCGGCGAAGTGATGGGCAGGACGAACGGCAGGATGCTGTTCGAGGACTGTCTCGGCACCTGCCGATTCACCACCAAGACGTTGTTGGCCAACGTCGTGGCCGCCGTCAACGCCGCGACAGGTTGGGACTTCACCAACGACGACGCGATGGCGGTGGGACGGCGCATCGCCAGCATTCTCAGGGTTTTCAACCTGCGGCACGGGGTGGCGATGGCGGACGAGCACGCCTCGCCTCGCTACTGGTCGACTCCCGGCGACGGCCCAGCTACCGGCAAGTCGTTCCGGGAAGGCTGGCCCGAGCTGCGACGCGTGTTCTACGAACTGATGGGCTGGGACCTGGCCAGCGGCCGGCCCTTGCCCGAGACGTTGCGGGCCCTCGACTTGGACGAGACAATTCCGGAGATCTGGTGAGTAACGGCCGGTGGGCGAGCCATCGGGATGTCGCTTCTGCCATGCGGCGAGCGCGGGCGCGGACTTCCCCGCCCAATGCCGGCTCGACCGGAGTTATTTGCCGGATGAGGGTATAATCCCGGACAATAGGTGGCCCCTGTGGGCCGCGGAGCGAGGTTGTCAGAGTTGAGCGCAAAGGCGATTCATAGCCAGGTGGTCGAGGTGCGCGGCCACATCATCGATTCTCAAATCCTGCCCAGGATTCTGGACGACATCCTCGACAGCGAGTGCGAATTCGTCATCGAGGAGATGCGGGTGGGCCGCACCCGGGGAGATCCGAGTTACGCCCGGGTCGAGATCACGGCGCCCACGGCTGAGGCGCTCAACGAAATCGTGGCCCGAGTGCGCCAGGTGGGCGCACAACCTGTCCAGACGGGGCAGGCCAAACTGGAGCCAGCGCCGACGGACGGCGTGTTCCCGCTTGATTTCTACTCTACCACCAATCTGCAAACGACGGTCAACGTCGGGGGGCGCACGCTCGCCGTGGCCAACCCAGAAATGGACTGTGGAGTCTTGGTGGAGGGCAACAGCGCCCGCTGCCTGCCGCTGAGCGAAGTGAGGAAGGGCCAAATGATCGTGGTTGGGCACCAGGGCGTCACCGTGATGCCGCTGGAACGCCCGCGCGGCCCCTCCTCGACCTTCGCCTTCATGAGCAGTTCTGTCTCCAGCGAGAAACCGCGCGCCGGTCTCATCCACGACCTGGCACGCGAGATCAGGCAGGTGAAAAGCGAAGGCGGCAAGGTCCTCGTCGTCGCCGGCCCGGCCGTCGTCCACACGGGCTCGGGAGAGCTCCTCGTCAGGCTCATTTCGGGCGGCTGGATAGACTACCTCTTCGCTGGCAACGCGTTGCCAACCCACGACATCGAGTGGGCGCTGTACGGCACCGCTCTGGGCGTCTCGCTCACGGAAGGACTACCCCTCGAGAGGGGCCACGAACACCACCTGCGGGCGATCAACCGCATCCGCCACGAGGGCGGGATTGCCTCTGCCGTGCGCAAGGGAGTACTGACCAAAGGCATAATGTACGCCTGCGAGACTCACGGCGTGGACTACGTTCTGTGCGGCTCCATCCGGGACGACGGCCCGCTGCCCGAGGTGTGCACCGACGTCATCGAGTGCCAGCAGGCAATGCGCCAGCGAATCCACTCCGGCGTGCGGGTGGCCATCATGCTCTCGACCATGTTGCACTCCATCGCCGTGGGCAATCTGCTCCCCGCCCACGTCACCACCGTCTGCGTAGACATCAATCCGGCGGTAGTAACCAAGCTGGCGGACAGGGGCACGTTCCAGTCGCTGGGTTTGGTGATGGATGTGGGCAGCTTCCTGCGGGAACTCCTCGACGACCTGGGGAGGCCACAGGACAGATAGGCGGAAGCAGCCGGCCTAGTAAATGCGAGCTTCGGCGCCGGCGACCGCCGAGGCTCGGAGCGCGATGGTCGCGAGAGCCTCGCTCGTCAGCTGCGTCAGGCCGCCCTCGGCCGGCACACGGTCCAGCGAGTAGATCTGCAACCGCTCCGGCCGCAGCCTTTTCACCGCCTGCAGCCAGTTCTCGACCTGCTCAGGCGAGGCGTTCCCCTGAGTCCCGCCCACGAAGAGGGTCTGCAAGGTGAACGAACCCAGCGCCCGCAGACCCTCAACGACATCCGCCAGGCTGACACCTGGACAGGGACGGTTGACTTGGCGGAACGTCGCCTCATCCCCGGCGTCCAATTTCATTATGCGCAAGTCCAGCTGTCGCAGCGCCCGAGTAACGGTCGGCCGGCCGGCAGTGGAGCTATTGGAGAGCACGCTCACCGCGGCCTCCGGACTGAGGCGGTCGCGCAAAGCCAACAGGCCGGTCACGATGTCGGCGAACTGGGGGTGCAGCGTCGGTTCGCCATTGCCAGAAAGGGTGATGGATTGCACGGCATCATTCTCGGCGAGCGCCTTCTCGACGGCACCAAGGACCTCGTCCGCACTGGGCAGCTGATGTCGAGACGGCAGCACGCCCGTTGCCGCGTAGGCCAAGTTGCAGCGCACGCACTGACGGTGGCAAGGAGCCTGGGGTGAGTTGGAGGGTAGGGCGTAGCCACGCGGCTGGCGTAGCTGGCAGTATGCGCAGTCGAAAGTACAGACTTTGTGAGCGGCCCCGAGCACGTTGACGCCCAGTGAGCGCCCCAGCCGACGAGAGTTCACCGGGCCGTAGATTATGTCCTCTTTCACACGGACGGGGCGAAGAGCGCTCACAGCATGCCCGGTAGAGGAGTGATCACTAGCCTGCCCTGCACGAGGTCAACCTCCGCGATGACGTCCTCGATCGCCGGCACTAACACTTCGCGCCCGTCACCCTGGACGATATAGACGTCGTTGCTGCCCGTCGCCAGAATATCAGTCACCTTGCCCAGATGCTGACCGGACTGAGTCCAGACCTCCAGACCGATGATCTGGTACCAGTAGTACTCGCCCTCGCCGAGAGGCATGGCGTCGGCCACCGGAACGTACACCAGCTGACCGCCAAGAGGCCGAGCAGCCTCCGGGGTGTCCACCCCGACTATCTTCATGAGTACCCGGTCAGGTAGGACGCGCACCGCCTGCACCTCGCAAGAGCGGTGTTCTTCTCCCAGGTAGACTTGTCGCAGTTTCTTGAAGCGCTGGGGGAAATCGGTAAGGATGCGTACGCGAAAATAGCCGCGCACGCCGTGGGGTGCCGCTATCTCGCCAACGGCGAGGAAATCGGTACCCACCTGGCTTGCCGGCTCTGGCGGCGCCTCACGGCGCCTGGGGCGGCGTTCGCCCGGCCCGGGCACGCTCAGACTATCTCCAGGGTGACCCTTTTGCCTTCGCGCGCGGCCGCCACTTTCACGAGATTGCGGATGTGGTTGGCGATGCGGCCCTGCTTGCCGATGATACGTCCCTTGTCCTCACGAGCAACACGCAGCTCGATCACCACGGACTGGCCGCCGCCCAGTTCGCGCACTTGAACCTGATCCGGGAACTCCGCTAGTGACTTGGCGATGTACTCGACAAGTTCAACCATTTACTCGCCGCCCTCGGGGGCCTCCGACTCTCCGCCAGCCTCGGCCGGCTTGTTCTTCTTGGTCTGAGCGTGTCGCTCCAGTACCGACGTCTTGCCCAAGATCTTGGCCGCCGCGGCGCTGGTTTGCGCGCCCTGACCTAGCCAATAGAGAACGCGGTCTTCCTTGACTTTGATGGTTGCGGGCTCGGTCAGCGGATTGTAATGGCCGAGGATCTCTAGAAAGCCGCCGTCGCGGGCCGCTCTCTCGTCAGCCGCCACCAACCGATAACTGGGCTGCTTCTTAGCGCCCACCCGCCGCAGCCGTATCTTTACCGCCATTTACCTTCCTTCCCTGAGGTTGCACCGGCAATTTGACTTCTGAAATATAGCACGGCCCAGCCGAGCCAGTCAACCGGCATAAACGTGTTCGCTAGCGCCGAGCTTGACGTCTCGTCCGCCGGCCGCGCTTTCCGGCAAGCGACTAGCTGTGGTTGGGTGTTGGCTCTTGTGCTATAATGGCATCCCCAGGGAACAATCATCCCACCGAGGAGGACGCCGCTTGCTGGGAGCCATCTTAGGCCTCTTCACTCACGACATCGACATCGACTTCCGAACTCCGCACCCTCCCGCCCCCCTTGCAGGCCGTTCAATAAT
>JAJZQK010000173.1 GCA_021847625.1 Chloroflexota bacterium | reverse complement strand
GCCCCCCAGGATACGCCCTTGGTGTTCAGGGACTACTTACTGCAAGAGACGAGCCAGCATCAGGCGGTGCGGACCTCTCCAAGTTCAACGCCAGCAGCCGCGCCAGTATCTCGTCGTCGCCCAGGTCGCGCGGCCAGCCGTAGGCGTCGAACACCGCTTCGTCCAGCCTGCGGTGGAGGAGGTCTAGCCAGGTCGGCCGCTTGTTGTACAGGTTGGTGAGGGTGAGCGACTTCTTCTGCTCCTCGCTCAGCCCGGGCGGATTCAGCCACGCCTCGCGCTTCTCCACCAACTCGCGGGCCACCTCGGCTATGGCCTTGACCCTCGGGTCGTCCATTGGCTCTTGGCCCAGGGGCCAGGGGAAGGGGAACGTCTCGAAGGTCGTAGTGGGCGTGTAGCGGCACCCGCTCTCCGCTTCGCGCAACTGAGTGCCTAGCCGTCGAGCCCACAGCTCGTGTGGTCGGGACTGCAGGACGCCGAACGTGTAGTCGTCTTCACGAGCGAAGACGAGCGTCTGCTGATTGCACAGTACGTCGGACCGAACCCACACGAAGACTCGGTGTTTTGCCACTTCAGGGGTTGCCAAGAAGCGTACCTGGCCAGCCAAGGCCTGGCGCATTCCTGGTCGGGCCTCGGCATACTGCCACCACCTCTTGGCATACGCAGCACGTCGGTTCTTCGATCTCACCGGATAGACATGAGCGAGGACATGCTTGAAAGGCAGCTCATACTGCGCCGCTTGGTCTAAGGGCATTTGGCCGAAGTCGATAGTCCAGAGACCGCGGGCACGGCCAGTCAGGTCAACACCGCTCGCCACAGGACGAACGACATCAGAATCAGAATTGGGCCGGCCGTTCACATTGATCGGTGCTGTCAGCATCTCATGTGCAAGGTCGGCTGGAATGTCGAATGGCCCCTTCGGTGATGGCCCCATGAAGCAGACGCCGGCGTTCTCTGTCATCCGGCGTGCCATCGTTAGATCAACACCGGAAGTCAAGTCGGCATTGATGTTGTTTATCAGCAGGCCATCGAGAACACGGCTTGTCTCTGTGCCATTGTCGAAGCCCACCATGGACACGTGGACTGTCGCGCCTTCAAGGATCCAGTTCCGGTCTGAGTATGCCCAGAATATGTCTCCAGTGCTCTTGATGCGCTCGAGTACTCGGGAATTTGCACCGCCGCGTATGCCTTGGGTTGCGAGAAGTCCGGCACGCATGACTCTGCCCTCTCCGACTAGTTTGCGTGCAACCTCAAACCAGTAGCAGACTAGATCTGCAAAGCGGGGTACTCGGCCCTGGTACACTACAAACAGAGCCTCCAGATAATCATCGCCCAGACCCTGACGAATCATGTTTCCGCCCAGGAACGGCGGATTGCCGACTATCACGTCGGCCTCCGGCCATTCGGGCTCCACGGGATTCCCTTCTTCGTCGAATGCCAGTATGGCATCCCTGTGCTCGATATTGTGCAAGGGCTTGAGGATGGGGTCATGCTCGTAGTCATAGCCATTATCTCGCAGACATTGGATATACCCTATCCAGACGACGACCTGGGCCAGTTCGTGGGCGTAGGGGTTCACCTCTATGCCGTACAACTGTTTCGGCTCCACCTGGGGGAAGAAGGTCTGCAGGCCGTTGTTGGCGGCGAAGGTGATGATCTCCTTCTCCAGGTCCATCAGTTGGCGCAGCGCCACGTAGAGGAAGTTGCCGCTGCCGCAGGCGGGGTCCAGCACCCTCACCTCGGCTATCCTGCTCGCGAAGGCCAGCAGCGTCTTCTGCGCCGCCTCCTGGTGGCGAGCCCTGGCCTTGCCCTTGGCCGCATCCCGCTTGGCGAGGGTGTCCTGCACCTCCTGGCGCACCTTGGCCCACTCCCGCCGCAAGGGGGCCATCAGCACGGGATGGACGACCAGCAGGATGTCCTCTTTGCTGGTGTAGTGGGCGCCCAGTTGGCCGCGCTTGCCGGGGTCGAGGCTGCGCTCGAAGAGGGTGCCGAAGATGGCGGGCTCCACGCTCGCCCAGTCGAGGCTGCTGGCGCGGCTCAGTACCGCCAGGTCCTCCTTCCTCAGGTCGAGGACCGCGGCGTCGGCGAACAGCCCCCCGTCGAAGTGGAGGATGTCGTCGTAGCCAAACGACCCTCCCTCGGCCATCGCCTCGAAGAGCAGGCCCAGCCGCTTCTTGAACTCCTCGGGACGGGTCTTCGTGTGCTCGACCAGTCTGCTGAAGACGTAGTCGGGCAGCAGGCCCACGTCCTCCGCGAAGAGGCAGAAGAGCAGCCTCATCAGGAAGCGCGCGGCCCCCTCGGGGTCTGCCCCCGCCTGGCGCAGGCTGGCCGACAACTTGGCGAACTCGGTGGCCGCCTCCTCGGTGACCTGCGCCGTCGTCCGCTCCGGGCGCAGGCGCTCGGGCTCGGCGAAGACGGCCCGCAGCACGTCCAGGGCCGTGAGGCTCGTCCACGCCAGAGGCGTCGTGTTGAGCAGGTCCAGAAGGGTAAAGGCGTAGACACGCTTGGCGGTGTTGGTGAAGTTCGTGTGGACCTCGAAGCGGTCCATGTCGCAGACGACGAGCAGGGGCGGATTCTCCAGGTCGTCTTTGTACTGCAGCAGTTGCCTGTAAGCCTCGACCAGGTCCTTATGTTTGCCCTTGTACTCCCAGGCGAAGTGGCCGCGCTTCCAGACGTCGGCCCAGCCGTCGCTGCCGCCTACCTTCGTCAAGCCCTTCTCGAAGGTGTAGTAATCGCCCGTGGGGTCGGAGGAAGGGACGGGCTGGCCCAGCACCTGGCACAGTTCGATGAAGTGCGACTGGGAACCGGCGCGTTCGGCCAGGGTTGATGCCCGCCACCTGGCGACAAAGTCCGATAAGGTGGTCCCCGATGCCGTTGCCATCGACTCCCCCTGGGGCAGGCCAGCGGCCTGAATCGTTCGCTTGACCGTAAGCATACACTCGCCAGGTCGCTTCGTCAACAGGCACCGGCGCAAGCGGAGACGCTGCCCCTCCCACCGGGGGGTAGTAACGGCGATTACGGCCAATTCGGTCTATTGTGGTCCACCATTGCGTAGTGGCGGCCGTAATCGGCGTAGCCGGACCGCGGGTGACAAGCCACCGCGCGACAGCCTGCTCCCGACGGCCTGCACGTTGTTTGTAGGGGCAAACGGCCGTTTGCCCTCCAGTAAGACGACCCTCACCCTAACCCTCTCCCTGGAAGGGAGAGGGAACCATTGCTCTCCCTTCAACCTTATGAAATGGGGGTGGTGCCCCTTCGGCACGCCGTCCTTCACCAACATGACTTGCACTTTGAGCCGCTCGCCGTCCCAGACACCACGGAGGATGAGGAAGGAACCCATCCTACTCTCTGCGTCCTCTTCGCCCTCCGCGGTGAGTCCGGTCACTCGCTACTCATTACTCATCACTCATCACTGCTGACGCCGACCGGCAGGGCGTAGAGCGGGGCGACACTCGCCCTCCCGGAGGCACAAATCCTGCCGTCACGCTCGGTAGAACGTCTTGCATCCAGGTAACAAGGAGGAACGCTGCGATGGATCGCATGCAACTTGGTCCCCAGCCCAGGCCCGGCCGGGAGGAAACCGGCAAGGGCCGGTTCACGGGAAAGACCGTGATCGTCACGGGCGCGGCTTCCGGCATCGGCAAGGCGACCGCCACGGCTTTTGCCCGCGAGGGAGCCAAGGCCGTCATCGCCGACGTGAATGAAAGGTCGGGCGAACAGCTCGTCCGCGAGATAGAGAGCACTGGCGGCCAGAGCGTCTTCGTCACGGCCGACGTCTCGAAGGCCGACGACGTCAGGCGGCTGGTGGAAACCGCCGTCCAGCGCTTCGGCCACCTCGACATCGCCGTGAACAACGCGGGCATCGAGGGCTCGCAAGCGCCGACTGCTCAGGTCAGGGAAGAGGATTTCGACCACCTGGTCTCCATCGACCTGAAAGGCGTCTACCTCGGTCTGCGCTACGAGATAGCCGAGATGCTGAAGAACGGCCGGGGAGCGATCGTCAACGTGTCTTCGGTGGCCGGCCTCGTCGGCTTCGAGAACCTGGCTCCCTACGTCGCGGCCAAGCACGGCGTCATCGGGCTAACCAAGACCGCCGCCTTGGAGTACGCCAAGCAGGGCATCCGCATCAACGCCGTGGCCCCGGGAGTCATCCGCACGCCTATGGTGGAGCGCGTGGCGCCCAACGCGGCGAGCCTGGAACAGTTCACGGCCTTGGAGCCGGTGGGGCGTCTGGGGGAGCCCGAGGAGGTGGCCGACGCCATCCTCTTCCTTGCCTCAGACGCCGCGTCCTTCATCACGGGCACGGTGCTGGAGGTGGACGGAGGGTTCACGGCCCGTTGACGCGTGGCTTGCACTATGCAGGGCTAGGGCCGGCCCGCCCTGGCCCCGCGCCGGCAGACGCTATCTCGGGGGAGGCAGCAGACCTGCCCGGGCAATACCCAACGCCCTTGGTCGAGGTCGACAAAGACCACAAAACGACGCCCTCGACGGGCTCTTCACGAACCCTGTCGAGGGCGTCTCGAAAGGAGCGGGTTCAATTGCAGGCGCCGAGTGCGACCTACCGGGTCGCCGTTCGGCCCCTACTTGTCCAGGTAATACTGCATCTCGCCGTGCACGCCGGCGTAGGCACCGCCAATCGCGCCGCCGAGGCTGAGGATCACGCTGATGAAGGTGACCCAGGCCGCGCCGATGCCGATTGTGGTGCCGACCACGGTCACGCCCGGAGCGAGCGCGAACACCAGGAATACCACCAGAAGTCCCCAGACCACTGTGCTGTTGATAAGGGCCGGGACTATGCCGCCGATGGCCAGCGTCTTGGAGGCAATCCAGCCGCCGATGAAGCCGGCGATGATCAGGGTAATCACGGTCCAGATGCCGACGCCGACCGCGGCCCCGCCCGTCGTACCGCCTATCGACAGGGAAACGGCGATGCCCAGGCTAAGCGAGAGCACGACGAAGCCCAGGGCGGCGAACAGACCCGCCAGAATCGGGCCCCAGCGCACAAGATCGGAAAGCCGATAGTCACGGGTCATCTCGCGACTGGCATCGTGCACAGTCTCGCGCACCGCCTGTCGCGTCGACTCTAACGAGGGTTCCACCCGGTCGCGTTCGTTAGGAACCGTGGTCAAGTTCCTCGTGGTACCGAACATGCTGTAGGCCAGCATGCCAAACAACGTTGTCATGAGCGCTATGATGGCGCCCAGACCGAACATACTCGAGAGATCTATTCTCCCACCCCTATTCGTCCAAGGGAATTCCATATCAATCCACCTCCGCTAAATCCAACACATCCTTAATGAACGGATCGTTCCACACCCGGATTGAACCCTTACCCTTCTCCTTTCCCGAGACCCGCGGCCTTCGTACCGGCACGGGCAGGCCACGCCAACCAACGTGCAGAATCAATGCCAAGGACTCACCATAACGGCAGTGAAGTGCCCCAATTGGGCGCTGTTTGACAAAACTCGGCGAGCGGAGGGGCTATGCAGCGTGCGGGAGGTTCATTTATGCCGCCCTCTTCAGTAGGTCGTCCAGTCGCTGCGCGTCGACGGTTTCGTTGGCAATGAGCTCCTTAGCCAGGGCGTCGAGCGTCTGCCGGTGCGCGCTCAGCAGATCGTATGCCCGTCCGTAGGCGTGTACGAGAAGGTCCTTGACGGCCGCGTCCAGTTCCGCTGCCGTCGCCTCCGCGTACTCGCGCGGCTGAGCCATCTCCCGACCGAGAAATGGATTCTCCTCGCCCTCGCCGTACCAAACGGGCCCCAGGTCCTTGTCCATGGCCCAGACGCCGATCATCCGCCGAGCCAGTTGGGTGGCCTGCTTGAGGTCGTTCTCCGCCCCCGTGCTGGGCTCGTTGAACACCAAGTTCTCCGCCGCCCGGCCTCCCATCATCGCCGCCAGCCGGCCGACAAGATACGACTTGGGATAGTCGTGGCGATCATCCTCTGGGAGCTGCTGGGTGGCACCTAGCGCCATGCCGTGCGGGATTATCGTCACCTTGGCAATTGGGTCCGCCCCAGGCGTCAGCTTTGCCACCAACGCGTGGCCACTTTCGTGGTAGGCCACCAGCCGTTTCTCTTCATCACTCATCAGCCTGGCCTGCCTGGCTCCGAGGAGAATCTTGTCCAACGCCTCGTCGAAGTCCAGCATGTTGACTTCCGTGGCCCCATTCCGCGCCGCGACAAGGGCTGCTTCGTTGGCGAGATTCGCGAGGTCTGCTCCGGAGAAGCCCGGCGTGCGCCTGGCAAGGATGTCGAGGTCGACGTCGGGGGCCAGGCTGAGCGGCCGCGTGTGGATCTTGAGTATGGCTTCCCTGCCCACGCGATCCGGCAGTGAAACCGTTACCCGCCGGTCAAAGCGGCCGGGCCGAAGCAGGGCCGGATCCAGCACGTCGGGCCGGTTGGTGGCTGCAATGACGATGACTCGCGTATTGCTGTCAAAACCGTCCATCTCCACCAGCAGCTGGTTCAGGGTTTGCTCGCGTTCGTCGTTGCCCCCGCCAAGGCCTGCCCCCCGTTGGCGGCCCACCGCGTCCAATTCGTCCACGAACACGATGGATGGCGCCTCCGCCTTGGCTTTGTTGAAGAGATCGCGCACGCGGGAGGCGCCGACGCCGACGAAGATCTCCACGAACTCGGAGGCCGAGATGCTGAAGAACGGTACGCTCGCCTCCCCGGCCACCGCCCGGGCCAGCAGCGTCTTGCCGGTGCCAGGCGCGCCTACCAGCAGCACGCCGCGAGGCAGGCGAGCGCCGATATCTTGGAACCGTTTGGGGTTCTTCAAGAACCCCACGATTTCCTGCAGCTCCTGCTTCGCCTCCTCCTCCCCAGCCACGTCGGCGAACGTCACCCCCGGCCGCTCTTGGTTGTACAAC
>JAJZQK010000172.1 GCA_021847625.1 Chloroflexota bacterium | reverse complement strand
TCCGATCTGGGCATGGCCCCTGCCCGCCAGGCCGCGGTCCGGGCTGGTGTGCCCGTGAGCGTGCCGGCCGTCACCGTCAACAAGGTCTGCGGTTCGGGCCTGAAGGCGGTCATGCTGGCGGCGCAAGCCATCAAGGCCGGAGACGGCTCCATCTATGTGGCTGGGGGCATGGAGAGCATGAGCAACGGCCCCTACCTGCTGCCCCGCGCCCGCACCGGCTACCGTCTGGGCAACGGCGAGATTGTAGACGCCACGGTACACGATGGCCTCTGGTGCTCCTTCGAGCACCACCACATGGGCAACTCCGCCGAACACATCGCCAAGCTCTATGGTATTAGCCGTCGCGAACAGGACGAGTTCGCCCTGGCGAGCCACCGCAAGGCCGTCGCCGCGGCGTCGTCGGGCCGGTTCGCGGCGGAGATCGTTCCGGTCGAGGTGCCGCAGAAGAAGGGCAGCGTGGTCGTCTCCGCCGACGAGACGCCCCGCCCCGACACGAGCTTGGAGGCGCTCTCGCGTCTGCAGCCGGCCTTCCAGCCGGAGGGCGGCACGGTGACGGCCGGCAACGCCCCCGGCCTGAGCGACGGCGCCGCCGCCCTAGTGGTAGTCGAGGGCGGGCGCGGCCGGGAGCTCGGCCTGCCCGCGCTGGCGCGCGTCACGGGCTATGCCACGGCTGCCCTGGAGCCGCTGCTGCTCTTCGCTGCCCCGCCGCTGGCCATTCGCAAACTGCTGTCCCAGACCGGTCTGGGTCTGAACGATTTCGACCTCATCGAGATCAACGAAGCCTTCGCCTCCCAGGTGCTGGCCAACGGCAAGGAATTGGGCTGGGATTGGCAGAAGGTAAACGTCCACGGCGGCGCGGTGGCCTTGGGCCATCCTATCGGCGCCAGCGGCGCGCGCATCTTGACGACACTGATCTATACCTTGCGCCAGCGAGGCGGCGAACGCGGCCTGGCCGTGGCCTGCCTCGGCGGGGGCGAGGCCGTCGCCCTGAGCGTCGAGTTAGCCTAGGATGAGGACAACGGCCACAGATGCACACCGTTGGGAGCGGATGAACACAGATGAGGGAGGTGTGGCGAGGACGGAACGTGTGGCGAGGTCCCGGCTCTCCGAGGTGTCTCATCCATCCATGTTCATCCTCCAGGATCCGCGTTGATCTGTGGTTCGTCTCCCGTTGGACCAGGAAAGGATGGCAATGGAAGCTGAGGAGATTCGGAAGGTTGGGGTGGTTGGGGCAGGTACTATGGGCAACGGCATTGCCCAGGTGTTCGCCGGTGCCGGCTTCGCCGTGACCCTGGTCGAGGTGGACCGGGCCGCCCTCGACCGCGGCCTGGCCACCATCCGACGCAACCTCGACCGCGCCGTGGACAAGGGGCGCCTCGAACCGGCGGCACGCGAGGCGGCGCTGGCCGGCATTGCCCCTTCTCTGTCTTTGGAGGACCTGTCCCGCTGCGACCTGGTGGTCGAGGCGGCGGTGGAGCAGTTGCCGGTCAAGATTGACGTCTTCCGGCGCCTGGACGCCTTGTGCCGCCATGAGGCCGTCCTGGCCTCCAACACCTCCTCGATCTCCGTCACTACCTTGGGGGCCGGAACGCGGCGGCCGGGTCAGGTGGTCGGCATGCACTTCTTCAACCCGGTGCCCGTGATGGCGCTAGTGGAAGTGGTGCGCGGCGAACTGACGAGCGACGCCACCATGGGGTTGGTACAGCAGCTGGCGGAGCGCCTGGGCAAGACGCCGGTGGCGGTGAACGACTATCCAGGCTTCGTGTCCAACCGGGTGCTCATGCCGATGATCAACGAAGCCATCTACTGCCTCATGGAGGGCGTTGCCCAGCGGGAGGCCATCGACACCGTCATGCACCTGGGGATGAATCATCCGCTTGGCCCGCTACAGTTGGCCGATCTGATTGGTCTGGATGTGTGTTTACAGGTGATGGAGGTGCTGCACCGGGGCTTCGGCGATTCCAAGTACCGCCCCTGCCCTCTGCTACACCGGATGGTCGAGGCGGGACACCTGGGACGCAAGTCCGGCCGCGGCTTCTACGAGTATGGCACCTAGGCTCCCTAGTACCGATTGAGGTGAGTGAACAGTATGGTTGAGGCCAATCGCATCTCCGAGCTGCGGGAACTGCAGCGGCAGGCGGAGCAGGGTGGCGGCCCCCAGCGCGTCGAGCAGCAGCACAAGAGAGGCAAGCTGACCGCCCGCGAACGGATCGACGCCTTGCTCGATCCCGGTTCGTTCAGCGAGCTGGATCAGTTTGTCCTGCATCGCTGCACCGACTTCGGGCTGGCCGAGCAGCAGTACCTAGGCGACAGCGTGGTCACGGGCTTTGGCAAGGTGGACGGCAGACTGGTGTACGTATTTTCGCAGGACTTCACCGTCTTCGGCGGCTCATTGTCCGAGGTGCATGCCAACAAGATCTGCAAGGTGATGGACCTGTCGATGAAGAACGGGGCGCCGTTGATCGGGCTGAACGACTCCGGCGGCGCGCGCATCCAGGAGGGCGTGCTCAGCCTTGCCGGCTACGCCGAGATCTTCCTGCGCAACACGCTGGCCTCGGGCGTCATTCCCCAGGTCTCGGCCATCCTCGGCCCCTCGGCCGGCGGCGCCTGCTACTCGCCGGCCCTGACGGACTTCGTGTTTATGGTCAATGGCACTAGCCACATGTTTATCACCGGCCCGGCCGTGGTCAAGGCGGTCACCCATGAGGACGTCAGCTTCGATCAGCTGGGCGGGGCACAGACGCACGCCGGCATCAGCGGCGTCGCCCATTTCGCCGAGCCGGACGAGCAGACCTGCCTGCAGGACATCCGCCGCCTGCTCGGCTTCCTGCCCTCCAACAATATGGACGACCCGCCCCTGGGAGTCTCGCTCGATCCGGCGGATCGCACGGACCCCGAGCTGGACGTGCTGATCCCGGATTCCCCTAACCAACCCTACGATATGCTGGAAGTGATCGGTCGCATCGTGGACGACGGGGACCTGTTCGAGGTCCACAAGGAGTTCGCCCAGAACATGATCGTCGGCTTCGCGCGTCTCGGCGGGCGGCCGGTGGGCGTAGTGGCGCAGCAGCCCAAGGTGCTAGCGGGGGTCATCGATATCAACGCCTCCGACAAGGCAGCGCGCTTCGTTCGCTTCTGCGACTGCTTCAACGTGCCGCTCGTCACCATCGCCGACGTGCCGGGCTTCATGCCTGGTCTCGACCAGGAGCAGGGCGGTATCATTCGTCATGGGGCCAAAATGATTTACGCTTACAGCGAGGCGACCGTGCCCAAGATTTCGCTGATCACGCGCAAGGCCTACGGCGGTGCCTACATCGTCATGAGTAGCAAGGCCCTGCGCGGCGATATCAACCTCGCCTGGCCCACGGCCGAAATCGCGGTGATGGGCCCCGACGGGGCGGCCAACATCCTCTTCCGGCGGGAGATCGAGTCCTCGCCCGACCCTGAGGCTACTTTGCAGGAGAAGGTGCAGCAGTACCGCGACAAGTTCGCCAACCCGTACGTCGCCGCGGCCCACGGCTTGTTGGACGATGTGATCCAGCCTCGCTACACCAGGCCCAAGCTGATCGCCGCCCTGGAGATGCTCAAGGACAAACGCGATACCCTGCCGCCGAAGAAGCACGGCAATATACCGCTGTAGGATCGGAAGGAGGAAGCAGTGGAGAAGAACCCGCTCGGCATCACCGACACAATCCTGCGCGACGCGCACCAATCGCTGCTGGCGACGCGCATGCGCATCGAGCACATGCTGCCCATTGCCGAGAAGCTGGACAGGGTGGGTTACCACTCCCTCGAGGTCTGGGGCGGCGCGACTTTCGACAGTTGCATGCGCTTCTTGAACGAAGACCCCTGGGAGCGCCTGCGCCAACTGCGCGGGGCGTTCAAGAACACTAAGCTGCAGATGCTGTTGCGCGGCCAAAACATCGTCGGCTACCGCAACTACGCCGACGACATCGTGGAGCATTTCGTCGTCAAGGCCAAAGAAAATGGCATGGACATCTTCCGCATCTTCGACGCCTTGAACGACGTGCGCAACATGCGCTATGCGATGGAAGTGACTAAGCGTGTCGGCGGCCACGTGCAGGCGACGATCTGCTACACGCGCAGCCCCTACCACAACATCGACACGTTTGTGGAGATGGGCAAGACGCTGCGCGACATGGGCGCCGATTCGATCTGCATCAAGGACATGGCCGGTCTCATCGACCCCTACGAGTCATACGATCTTACCAAGCAATTAAAGGAGAAGGTTGGCCTGCCGGTGCAGTTGCACTGCCACTACACCAGCGGTATGGCGTCGATGGCCTACCTCAAGGCGGCGGAAGCGGGCATCGACGTCGTCGACACCTCCATCTCCAGCATCTCGATGGGCTCGGGTCAGCCGCCCACGGAGAGCATCGTCGCCGCGCTCAAGGGCACGCCTCGCGACACGGGCCTCGACCTCGATTTGCTGTCGGAGATCGCGGAGTACTTCGGCAAGGTACGCAAGGAATACGGCAAGTTCGAGATGGGTATGGCGCCCGTCGATACGAACGTGCTCACCTTCCAGATTCCGGGCGGGATGATCTCTAACCTAGTCTCCCAGCTGCGTGAGCAGAAGGCGGAAGACCGCCTGAAGGAAGTGCTGGCCGAGGTGCCGCGGGTGCGCCAGGACCTTGGCTACCCGCCTTTGGTCACCCCCTCCAGTCAGATCGTGGGCACGCAGGCGGTGCTGAACGTCCTCCTGGGCGAGCGCTACAAGATGGTGCCCAAAGAGGTCAAGCTGTACGTGAAGGGGTTCTACGGCCGGCCAGCGATTCCGGTCGACCCTGCCATCAAGGAGAAGACCATCGACGGCGAGGAGACGATCGACGTCCGCCCCGCCGACCTGTTGGAGCCCGAGTGGGACAAGGCCGTGGAGGGGTCCAAGCCCTATGCGCAGAGCGACGAGGACGTGATCTCCTACGCGATCTTCCCCCAGGTGGCCCTGGAGTTCTTCAAACGGCGGGCGGGCGAGGTTGAGCCCGAGCCCAAGCTGGACGCGGAGACGGTCGCTGCCATTGCCGCGGCGTTTCTCGCCCCGGCGCAGCGGGAGCGCGTGCCCGAGGCCCTGGCCGGACTCTCTGGCTGGAAGCTATCCGGCCGTCTGGGACTGATGAGGTAGGGTGAGGTTGCGACAGTGAAGATAACGATCGACGGCAAAGACTACGAGGTCACGGTCAAACCGGGCGAGGTGACTGTCGACGGCAAACCGGTTCCCGCTAGCGCCCGCCGCCGCGGCAACTCGGCCACGGTCGAGGTGGGCGGCAAGACGCTCCAGGTCGAGCTGAAGGGCGACCAGGTGACGCTGGACGGCAAGACCTACGCGGTTCGGCTGGACTCGGCGACCCGCCCCGCGCCGGCGCTCGCCCCTGCTGCCCCACGCCCTGCCCCGGCAGCCGTGGGGCCGCGGACGTCACCCGCTCCTGCCACCGCGCCGACGGCTCCCGCGGCCTCGGGCACGGTGATGCGGGCGCCGATGCCCGGCAAGATCCTGCGCGTGCAGGTCAAAGTGGGCGACAACGTGGCCTACGGCGCCGGGCTGGTGGTCCTCGAGGCCATGAAGATGGAAAACGAGATCAAGAGCACCGCCGCCGGCCGGGTGACCTCCTTGCCGGTGAGCGCCGGCTCCACGGTGAACGCCGGGGATGTGCTGGCGATCGTTTCATAGGCGAGGATTGGATGGCCATGGCAGAAGAAGTCCGGGACGGCCAGATTGCCCCGGTGAGGGCCGCCAGAGAACGCTGGCAACGCGACGTTCTGGACCCGGCGAAGGCTCGCTGGCCGGAGCGCCGCACCGAGTTCCAGACGACGTCGCACGTCGACATCCAGGACGTCTACGCTCCGGGTGACTTGCCGGACTTCGACTACCTGCGCGACCTCGGTTTCCCCGGCGAGTATCCCTTCACGCGAGGCGTGCAGCCGACCATGTATCGCGGCCGGTACTGGACGATGCGCCAGTACGCCGGCTACGCCTCGGCCGCGGAGTCGAACCGGCGCTACCGCTACTTGCTGGAGCAGGGCCAGACGGGACTCTCGGTGGCTTTCGACCTGCCGACGCAGCTCGGCTACGATTCCGACGATCCGATCGCCCTGGGTGAGATTGGCCGGGTTGGCGTGGCGATAGACTCCGTGGAAGACGTCGACGTGCTTTTCTCGGGCATCCCCCTGGAGAAGGTGAGCATCTCGGTCACGGCCAACTCCACCGCGGCGCCGATTCTGGCGATGCTGATCGCCGTCGCCCAGCGGCGCGGCGTGCCCCTCGCCAAGCTCAACGGCACCACCCAGAACGACATCCTCAAAGAGTACTACGCGCGCGGCACTTACATCTTTCCGCCCCGACCCTCATTAAGGCTGGTGGTGGATCAGATGCAGTATTGCAGCGAGCAGGTACCCAACTGGAACACCATCTCGATCAGCGGCTATCACATCCGGGAGGCGGGCTCCACGGCCGTGCAGGAGTTGGCTTTCACGTTCGCCGACGCCATAACCTACGTGGAAGAGGCCGTCAAGCGGGGAATGGCGGTCGATTCCTTCGCCCCGCGCATCGCCTTCTTCTTCAACGCGCACAACGACTTCTTCGAGGAGATAGCCAAGTACCGGGCGGCCCGGCGGCTGTGGGCCAAGATCATGCGGCAGCGCTTCGGCGCCAAGGACCCGCGCTCCTGGATGCTGCGCTTCCATACCCAGACGGCTGGCTGCACCCTCACGGCCCAGCAGCCCGAAAACAACGTGGTGCGGGTGACCCTGCAGGCCCTGGCGGCGGTGCTGGGCGGCACCCAGTCCCTGCACACCAACTCCATGGACGAGGCCCTGGCCCTGCCCTCGGAGCGGGCGGTGCGCATCGCCCTGCGCA
>JAJZQK010000171.1 GCA_021847625.1 Chloroflexota bacterium | reverse complement strand
AATGGACAAACCAACCTTACTAGCAGTCTTCGCTCATCCTGACGACGAAACCGTGCGCTCCGGCGGCACTCTCGCTCTTCTGGCCCGGCGGGGAGTGTGCGTCTACCTCCTCACGGCGACCCACGGCGAGGCCGGCTCGTGCGGCATCCCTCCTCTCTGCAGACCGGATGAACTGGCCGCGCTGCGTGAACGCGAGCTCGCCTGCGCCTGCCAGATGTTGGGATTACAGCCGCCGCGCTTCCTGGGTTATCGTGACGGGTATCTGCCGCAGGCCGACCCCGACAAGGTGGTCGGCGAAATCGTGCGCGTCGTGCGCGAGGTCCGCCCCCAGGTCATTCTGACCTACGGGCCGGATGGCATCTCCGGGCATCCCGACCACGTCGTCATCGGTCGGCTGGCTCTGCGGGCCTATCGCGAGGCCGGCAATCCGCGCGCGTACGCGGAAGCGGGGCTGCCCCCGTATTCGCCTGCCAAGCTCTACCAGATGGTGCTCGCCAAAAGCGTCGCCGAGGCGACGGGCCTGCACGCGCTCCATTCGTTGCCTGACGAGGAGATATCCCTGACAGTCGACGTTTCCGAGGTGTGGGACACCAAGATGGCGGCCATCTGCTGCCATGGCACCCAACACGGCGTGCTGCCACTCAGGGAGGCCACGCCAGAGCAGCGGCGCCTATTCCTGGCCTCGGAGACCTTCAAGCTTGGCACGAGCCAGGTCGCCGTGCCCCATCCCGAGCATGACATGTTCGACGGGCTTGAACCGGCCGTGGAGGCTGGCCAGTAGATAGGGCGACAGCGCACAGCGGTGAGACGGCCGGTGGGCGCCTATACCGCCGAAAGAGCGTCCTCGCCGACGGCGCTAGGCAGCCCGCGGCTACCCCGCTGCCGCCCGCGAAAGGACGCTTCCCATTCCGCTATCCACATCACGACATCCTCGAGGCTATGGATGTGCTTGACGGCGAGACGCAGGTCGACGGCAATCGGACTTCCTCGTGAGTAGGCGATGAGATGCTTTCGGATGTTCAGGGCCGCCTTTCGGCCCTGCTGGTGGAAGGCGAGCCGGGCGTGCCGACACATCGTCTCCGCGGCAGATTCCCTCTTCTGGCTGTATGCCTCGTTGCCCTTCAACGCCGCCTGCAGTTGCGCGAACAACCATGGGTTGCCGACCGCCCCGCGGCCGACCATTATCCCGTCTACGCCGGTCGCCTCCAGCATGTGCTGGGCCTTGCGCACGGAGGTAACATCGCCGTTGCCGATGACGGGGATACCGACGGCGCGCTTGGTCTCGGCAATGGTCGAAAGCGAGTTCGAGCCTCTGTACTGCTGGTCTCGCGTCCGCCCGTGAATGATCAGGGCGCTGGCTCCGGCTGCTTCGAGTTGTCTCGAAAGCTCCGGGGCGGTGGAGCTGTCCCAGCCGCTCCGCAGTTTCACGCTCACCGGCAGGCGCGTCGCGGCACGAGTGGCGGCCACGATGGCGGCGGCCCGTTCGGGCTCACGCAGCAGGGCGCTGCCGTGAAGGGAATTGACAACTTTGTTCGCCGGGCAGCCCATGTTTATGTCGATGCCGGCGAGCGGTAATTCGTCGCTCAGCAGGCGAGCGGCCCGCCGGAAATCTTCCGGACGCCGGCCGTACAGTTGCACGACGAAGGGCCGGGAACCGTGCGCGCCGCCGATCAGTCGCATCAGGTGCCGGGGGCTCTTCCCCAGTCCGGGCGCCGAGATGAGCGGGGAGACCGTCACCTCCGCCCCGAACTCGTAGCAGATCTCCCTGTAGGGCCAGTCGGCCAGGCCGGACATCGGCGCCAGGAAGATCCATGGACGCGGCAAACGCAGCCAGCCGGACGTCGTCGGCGTCTGATCGGATGGGGCCTGGTTCTCGCGTCTGTCGGTGATCATGGGCAGATTCTACCATAATCCGCCCGTGCTAAGCAGGACACAGAGCGGCAGCGCCTCGCCCGCCCTTACAGGCGCGTCGCATAGTGCGCGGCCCCAACCGGGATTACGCGATGTCAGCTACGACGAGGTCGAGAACAAGGGAAGGTTGACGAACTGTACCTCCGGATGGAGCTCGATGCCGTAGCGCTCGTTCACCCGCCGGGCGTACTCGCCAGCCAGCTGCAGAAAGTCTACGGCCGTGCCGTCGCCCATGTTCATGAACAGGTTTGCGTTGGTCGCGGCGATCTGGATGCCACCGCGGGCGTCCCCTTTCGCCCCCACCTGCTCCAACAGGTAGCCCGCGGGGATCTTCCCGTAGAGCACCTTGTCCGGGGGGATCAGCTGCAGCACTTCGGGAGGGAGGGTCCCCGCCAGCACGTTCATGAAGAAGCTACCGGGACATCTCAGGCCCACGGGATACTTGGCGAGGCGCTTCGCCATGACCTCGGCGTATTCGCCGGCGAGTGTCGCGCGGTCCGCGGACTCCAGGTTCAGCTTGACGCTGAGAATCGCGTAGTGCGTTTCCTTGAAGGCGCTCCAGCGGTACCCGAAGCGGAAGTCAGATGCCTGCACGCGCCGTATCTTCCGGCCGTCGAAGTAGATGACCTCTTCCAAATGATCGCTGATCGTCTGCCCGTAGGCCCCGGCATTGCCAAAGACGGCGCCGCCGACCGTGCCGGGAACCCCGGTCAGCCGGTGCAGCCCCGTTAGGCCCTTCTCGACCGTATAGTCCACGAGGGTCTGCAACCTCGTCCCCGACTTGACGAAGACGGCGTTGCCCCGACGGCGGATACCGACGTACTCGTTCTTGATGACGAGGTGTTCCGTTCCCTCGTCGGCGACGAGCAGGTTGCTGCCCCCGCCGATCAGCAGGTGGGGCAGGCCCGCCTCTTGGGCCAGGCTGATCGCCCGTGCTATCTCGTCCTCCGAGCGGACGGCGATCATCGCTCGCGCCGGCCCGCCGATTCCCAGTGTGGTGTGTTCCCTCATCGGCACGTCGAACTGGACGCGGCTACCGAATATCTCAACCAGAGTCTGCATCTGTGTCCTCACCGCCTGTATCGCTTGCGGACAAGCAAAGTAGGTCAGCACCGGCTAGCGTCAGATACGCCGGTCCCAGGCTTTCGTGGGCGCTTGCCGTACCACTGTTACGGCAAGTACCGCGCCACATCAAGTGGAGATAGCGGGAGAGGGGCCGATATCCACCAAGCCCGGCTACGTGCCCTCGGGGAAGTTGACACTGACTTGTATGTCAGAGCAGCGCCTCAAATAGCGCCGCCGTTTCCTCGACCTTGTTCATCGGATCAACGCCAAAGGGACACCGCTCGCTGCAGGCCCCACACTCGATGCAGTCGGCAGGTGACGGCGACTGCGCCTTGTAGGCTCGCAGTTGCTTCGGCGTGGGGCGGACCACCACGGAGTCGAGAAGGCGCATGGTGCGGCCGATGTCGATGTACGATGGACAAGGCAGGCAGTGGTTGCAATACACGCACTCCCCTTCCACGTACTGCGCGAAGTCGGCCATCACCGGCGCGAAGTCCTTCTCCGCCTCGCTCGCGGTGAGCGCCACCACGGCCGCGGCGAGTTGCTCCCGGTCCTTGCAGCCTGGAACGACGGTCGACACGCCCGGTTGAGCGTGAACGTAGGCCAGGCATTGGCTGGGTGTGATCCACGCTTTGCGCTCGATCTCCCGGGGGGTCCCCGCCACCTGTACCTTGTTGAATACCAGCGTACGGTCCTCGCGGAGCAGCCTTCCGCCCGCGAACGGCTTCATCGCCACCAGACCGACTCCCCGCTCAGCACAAGCGCTGAACAGTTCCTTCTTACCCGGCATGGCGTGCCCGGCCAAGTTGATGGGAAACATCAACACATCGACCTGGCCGCTTAGGACCGCCTGCATGGCGGTTGCCGCGGTGTGGCCACTGAAGCCGATCGCCCGCGCCTTGCCCTCGCCGCGCAGTGTCTTGGCCATCTCCAACAAGCCGCCTGGTCCCATGACCCGATCGTAGTCAGCCTGCTCGTCAATATTGTGGATGAACAGGACGTCCACGTGGTCCGTCTGGTAGCGGGTGAGGTAGTCCGCGAAGTAGGGGCCGGCCTCGGCCGGGTTGCGACTCTTGTCATACTGGCCGTCCCGATCCACCGAGCCAAGGTGCGCCGTGAGCAGCACCTTCTCGCGATAGCCGCGAAACGCCGCGCCCGCGTTGTCTCGAAACGCCGGCTGAGCGAAGAAGAGATCGAAATAGTTGATCCCCCGTGCGATGGCGTCGTGGACGACGGACACCACGTGTTCGCGTGGCAAGTTGATCAAGTATTCGGTCCCGAGGCCGAGGGCGCTAACGCGCAGCCCCGTCCGTCCTAACGATCTGTACTCCACCTGCGCACCTCCTGACGATTCCGCCGTGCTCAGCGATTCTACCATTGCCCGCCAAGTGAGGCAAGCTCCTTGCCAAGGGGACGAGCGTGAGGACTCTGGTGCCAGTGCGGCCAAGCGCCGCTATCAAGAATTGCCCACGTCGCGTAAGGGTACGTCCGTCGTGATATACTGTCGGCCGTCGCCGGGAACACCGGCGGGTCGAGCGGATTTGCCGAGCGTGGCTCCCCGCTTCGCCGTTGGAGTCGCTGGAACGCATATTTCGGGAAGCGCAGGTAGGGAACGCACAGTTGATGGAGAATGACACCGTCGCCCTCCGGGCCGCTCCCAACGGGAACGGGATCGAGGCATTTCGTACCCTCCCCTGGGTCCAGCTACGACTAATCGTAGTCATACCTTTCCTGATCATGGTGGCTATGCTCAACTTCGCGCCCCTGCTACCGCAGGTGCGAGAGGAGCTGGGCCTTTCGAACACCTGGGTTGCCTTTCTGACTTCGGCGACACTCCTCACGCATACCTTTCTGCAGCTGCTAGGCGGGCACATCACTGATTCACTAGGAGCCAAACGGAGTGTGACCATCGGCATCGGCATCGCGGGCGCGGCCGTCGTAGCTTCGGGATTGGCCCCGAACCTCCCCCTATTACTGCTCAGCCGTCTGCTGCTCGGCGTGGGCACGGCGATGGCGTTCATCGCCGGTCTGGCCTTCACGAACGGGCTGGTGTCGGCGGAGAAGCGAATCCCGGCGCAGAGCATCTACGGCGCAGCGGCCAGTGCGGGCGTCCTCACGATGCTTCTCTTCTCGGAACGAGTGGCCAATCTCGGCAGCTGGCGGGTGGCGTTCGTGGCAGAGGGGGCAGCCATTGTGGTCGTCGGCCTTCTCGTGGCGTCTGGCCTGGATGGGAGTCCGACCGAGCATGCGGCACCACCAACGCCCTGGAAGGAGACGTTCGCCCAGACGCCACTCTACATGCTGGGCCTCGCCCACGTGATCACCTACGGCACCTTCATCGGGATCACAAGCTGGGTCGTCACCTTCCTGTGGCAGAGTCAGGGAGTGGGGCTCGAGTGGGCAGGTCCGCTATCGGCACTGTTGACCGTCAGCGCCATCGCCGGCCGCGCCGTCGGGGGCATCTTCTCCGTCGGCCGGGAGAGACCTTTGATCGTGGTCACCTGCGCCGCTACCGCCCTGTGCGTTGGCCTACTTGCCATTACGCCCGGCGTAGTGTCAGCCCTACTCGTCATAATAGCCTTTGGCTGGTTCGTCAGCATTCCCTTTGGCGCCATCTTCTCGTACGCCTCGCTGATCTCGGGCAGGCCAGCCTCGGGCCGCGAACTCAGCCTGATCAATTTCATTGCGAACCTGGGAGCGCTCGCCTTCCCACCGCTGATCGGCTACGCGCTGGATAGGACCGGCTCATTCGCCGCCGGTTTTGGCGCCCTCGCAGCCATCGGCACTGTTGGAGCATTGGCGCTGGCCCTTTGGTTACCGAGGGCGAGGACGGCAAGTTGAACCTACCTCGTGGGCGTCGGGCGCTGGACAACCTTGGATAGTTCATGCAGTCCGTTGGACACCGCAACTACAATTTGTCGGAATTCCTCCGAACTGACCGCCACCATCCAAATGGGGAGCGAGACCACCGCCCAGACCCCCAACACGGCAGCCGCTAGCCCTGCCATGAGGGCACTCCTTGGCGGGCCCTCACCCAACGTGCCCCTCGCAAACAGCCAAGTTACTGCCGCGATGGACAAGCAAGTCAGCGCCAGCGACCAGAATGTGCTCCCGTCCGAGATGAACACGGCGACCACCACGGCACCTTGGCTCAGCAGCGCCAACCAGAGGCTTTTGGACAGGAGCAAGGGAGTCTTCAGTCCGCCCGCCGATGCCGACCAACCGAAGGCCCCTAATAGCAGCGTCGTCACCAAGAAAGCCATGGGCAAGCCCAGTGCCGCGGACCCCACCAACAATCCGAAATCCCTCACCGTGGTCATTGGCTCCCAAGTAGCGCCCGCCCGGCTCCAAGATATCGAAGCTGCCACACTGGCCGGGGATGGCTTGATCGGACCGGTACCTCTGCGATGCCGTCGTTAGTTACCAATGTAGCGGCTCGGGAGCGGGCAGTCAATGCGTTCGGTCTGCCAATTATGCCATCGCTTGCCCGCATCGGCAAGTCGTAGTACACTGCAGCTGGCCTCGGGCCGTGGCCAGTGGTACGGCCAGGGCCATCATCGGCAGATGGTCATCGTGATTTGACGCCCGGTTGACGATACCGGCGGTAAGGAACCGGCAACCGTCGACCGGTATTCTTGTTTGGGAGAACAGGGAGGAAGACACTAGAATGTACGAAGGCCCCGAGGAAGCAAGTCTGGACACGCTCTGGCGACCGTTCACGCAGCACGCCCTGCGCCAGAAGCCGCTGGTCATCGTGGAGGGGCACGGCTGCAAGGTGAAGGACGCCAGCGGCAACGAGTACCTCGACGGGATGTCGGGTCTCTGGTGCGTCAACGTTGGCTACGGCCAGGAGCGCCTCGTCGCCGCCGCCGCGGAGCAGATGCGACGGCTCCCCTACACCCCCACGACGAGG
>JAJZQK010000170.1 GCA_021847625.1 Chloroflexota bacterium | reverse complement strand
TCTGGTGGACTTGGGTACTGAGATTTACTCTACCGGTGGCACGGCGGCGGAGCTGTCGCGGGCCGGCGTGCCCGTCAAGAACGTCAGCGATTTGACCGGCTTTCCGGAGATCCTCGAAGGCAGGGTCAAGACGCTCCATCCGCTGGTGTACGGAGGCATTCTGGCCCGGCGCGATGTACCAGAGCACATGGAACAGCTGACCCAACATGGCATCAGGACGGTCGACCTGGTGGCGGTCAACCTGTATCCGTTCGTGGAGACGATCAAGCGACCGGGGGTTTCCCTCGAAGAGGCCCTGGAGAACATCGACATCGGCGGGCCATCGCTCATCCGGGCGGCGGCGAAGAACTACAAGGACGTCCTGGTGGTGGTGGACCCGGCGGACTACGAGTCCATCCTGGCCGCGATGCGGAAGGGAGGACTGGACGTGGTTGCCCGGCAGCGCCTGGCCGCTAAGGCCTATCAGCACACGGCAACCTACGACACTCACATCGCCAGCTACCTGCGCGTCCCCGGGGAGCGATTCCCCCAGCACATGGCGGTTGCCCTGGAGAAGGTGCAGGACCTGCGCTACGGGGAGAACCCCCACCAGAGGGGCGCTTTCTATGCCGAGGACACGGCTACCGGCCCCTACGCGGGGTTGGCGGGGGCGCGGCAGCTGCAGGGAAAGGCCCTGTCCTACTGCAACGTCCTGGACCTGGACGCGGCGTGGGCCTGCGTGCGTGATTTCGCCGCCACGGCGGTCGCCGTCATCAAGCACAGCAACCCCTGTGGGCTGGCCAGCGGCGACGACCTGCTGGAAACATACAGGCGGGCCCACGCGGGCGATCCTGTCTCCGCCTTCGGTGGGGTTATCGGGCTGAACCGCGAGGTAGACGCAGCGACGGCGAACGAGATCGTGCAAACCTTCTACGAGGATATCATCGCGCCGGGCTACACGCCAGAGGCGCTGGGGATTCTCAAGAGCAAGAAGAACCTGCGGGTAATGGAGATAGATCCCGAGGCACCGGGTCACTCGTTGCATCCCGGTGGCGTCGAGGGGCTGGACTTCAAGCGCGTCAACGGCGGTTTCGTGGTGCAGGACTTCGACGCGCATCCCCTCGACGAGGAGGGCCTGCGGGTGGTGACCAAGCGCGAGCCGACGCTGGACGAGCTGACGGACCTACTGTTCGCCTGGCGGGTCGTGAAGTACGTGAAATCCAACGCAATCGTCCTCGCCCGGGGCCTGGCGACCGTGGGGATTGGCGCCGGCCAGATGAGCAGAGTGGATTCCGTGGATATCGCCGTTCGCAAGGCAGGGGATCGGGCTGCCGGCAGCGTTATGGCCTCCGACGCCTACTTCCCCAAGCCGGATGGGTTGGAGTTGGCGGCCCGGGCGGGGGTCACGGCGGTGGTCCAGCCCGGCGGTTCGATCCGTGATGACGAGGCGATTAGGATGGCCGACCGTCACCACATGGCGATGATCGTGACGGGCTTCCGACATTTCCGGCACTGAGCCGGCACTTGGTGCGGGAGAGAGCCTGAATTCGCAAGGAGGCGGAAGTGGACATAAAAGAGCGAATCCTCACCGCGTTGACCTGGGGCGAGCCGGATCAGGTTCCGCTCACGGTGTACGAGTGGATGCTGCCGCGGGGCACGACGGAACGGCGCCTGCGCGAGCAGGGGGTCGGGCTGATTCACCGCTTTTCCGCCCACAAGGTGGAACACCGGGAAGTAGAGTTCCTCACGCGCGAGTACGTGGAAGGGGGCCGCAAGTACGTCCGGCGGACCATCCATACCCCGGTTGGCGACGTCTGGCAGACGCTTGAATCCGAGGGGGCCTATGAGACCAGCAGCTGGATTCGGGAGCATTTCATCAAGGGCCCCGAAGACTACCGGGTGATGGAGTACTACCTTCGGGATGCGGTCTACAGCGACAATCACGCCACAATTCGCGAGGCCCAGCGGCGTTTGGGCAGTGACGGACTGGTGATCGTGCGCCTGTTCAAGTCACCCATCCAGGAGATGCTCTACCAGATGATGGGCATGGAGCAGTTCGGGATGGACTATTACTTCCACCGGGAGCTGTTCGACTCGCTGCACGCGGTGATGCTGGAGCGGTACAACGAGATGTACGATCTGGCGGTCGACTCGCCGGTCGAGGTCGTCCAGTTGGGTGACAACATCACGAGCGACGTCGTCGGGGAGGAGCGGTATCGGCGCTACTTAATGCCGGTCTACACGAGTCTCAAGGCGAAGCTGGCCGGGACGGGCAAGCAGTTGGCAGTGCACATGGACGGCCGCCTGAAGTCGCTGATGAAGCCGATTGCCGAGGCGGAGTTCGACATCGTGGAGGCGATCACCCCTCCGCCCATGGGGGACGTGTCAATCGCCGAGGCGCGGGAAGCCTGGCCCGGCAAGGCGCTCTGGATCAACTTCACGAGCTCGATGCATATCGAGCCAGAGGACGTAATCGAGGCCCATACGCGCGATCTGCTGGCGGAGGCGGGCGGCAAGCGGGGGTTCGCGATTTCGATCACGGAGGATGCGCCCGTCGAGGCCCTGGAGAAGAGCCTGGCGATCATAGCGCGGGTTCTCCGTGACTATTGAGCGGCCCTTGGGCCTACCCAGGGCGAGCGCCAGTGACCTGAGGCGAACGCGGCCCAGCGTACCTGCTTGCGCGGGTGATTGCATTGGTGTAGAATAGTTGCCGGTGGCTACCCACGGTAGCACCGGCAACGCCCTCTGGGTAAGGGGCCGTGCCCTTGCCGAGGGGGCTAATCATGTGTCCCCGGCCTCGTGGGGCACTTAGACCACGCGGTGTGGAGGTATGAGAGGCAATGCCCATCTACGAGTACGAATGTCGCCATTGTGGAGTTCGCTTTGAGCGGCGACAGAGCGTGCACGAGGACCCCGTTAAAGACTGTCCCGACTGCGGCGGCGCGGTACGTCGCGTCCTGTTCCCCGTAGGTATCATCTTCAAGGGCTCCGGATTCTATGTGACCGACTCCCGTCGGCCTCAGCCCATTGGCGACAACGGCAGCAATGGCACAAACGGCAGCAAAGCCAAGGGCGAGGAATCGAAGAGCGAGGCAAAGCCGTCGGGAGACAGTACGTCGACCAAGGAGACGACTTCCTCGAAGGCATAGCGTGCGAGCTGTTCTGCAAAGGGTCACCGAGGCATCGGTGAGCGTGGACGAAGAAGTAATCGCCGAGATTGGCCCAGGCCTGGTGGTACTACTAGGCATAGGCCCGGGTGACGGCGACGAGCAGGCTCGCGCCCTAGCAGAGAAGGTCGCCAACCTACGCATATTCGCCGATGAGGCCGGCAGATTCAATCTGTCGGCTTTGGATTCATCGGCCGAAGTGCTGGTCGTGAGCCAGTTCACCCTCTACGCCGATACGCGGCGGGGGCGCCGGCCCAGCTTCACCGAGGCAGCTCTCCCCGACCAGGCGGAACCGCTGATAGAGCGGTTCGTAGGCTACCTACAGGTAGCTGGCCTGCGCACGGCGACAGGGCGCTTCGGCGTGAACATGTTGGTGAAGATCTGGAACGACGGGCCGGTCACCATTTCGCTCGAGGTCTAGTTGCGGGTTGCCGGCGCCACCGCCGCTGGCTGGGCTTTGAAGTAGACGTCGAAGCGTACGCTGAGTCCCGTAAAGGCAGCCTCTTTCTGTCGGCCCCGGGAGGCGTAGGCGATGTCCATCACCCAAACCTCCGCTCGGAGGTTATCCGTCTCGAACTGCCGCACGAGACCGGGTTTAGGGACGACTAATTCCTCCAGCCGAGCATACGTCATCCACTCGTCGACGGCGGCTATGTTGTCCTTGCGGTGGGCGGCCTTGACCACCAGCCCGATGGTTTGCGGCAGTCGCCCGCGGCCGTTCTCGTGCAACCATACCAGGAAGCCCAGATAACCACCGGCGACCTCTGGCGCATCAGGTCCGCTCGTTAGGCCGCAACTGGCCACCAGTTTGCGTGTGCGCGGGTCCCTGATACGGGAAATCCCTTCGAACGGCGCCCCATCTGCCTGGAATGAGAAGGTGAAGCTCTGCCTCTGGCTCTCCGGCTCCTTTGCAGGTACGTCGGCAACTGACGGTATAAAGGGACCCGCCGGTCGGGCTCTCCTGCCGGGGGACCGCTCGGGCCGGGGCTGGGAGATATTCCTTGGGACTACGGCCGTGGCGACCCGGGCTGGCTCCGGCGTGGGGACAGGCAGGGGAGCCACCTCCGGCACAGCGCGCAGCGTGCTCCTCTCTTGTCGCCAGGTGAAGACGAGGAGGCCGAGGGAGAACGCGGACAGGGTGAGCCAGGCTAGCTGGTTCCTGGCAAGGCCGATCAAGCTAGTCTGCAGTGCTGCCTGCCAGGCGTTGCCCGTTGGCGTGCCCGGCATTTCGGGTATAACAACCGACCTGCCGGTGAGAGCGGCGGCAAGGTTGTAGAGAGCACCGGCGGACTGCCTCCCGAGGTCTGTCTCCGGCTTATAAACGGCCGCCAGGGTGGTGACCGTCGTGGCGGCGTCCTCGGCCGACAGTCTGAGCAGATGCTCCCTCGCCCCATCGAGGTCGCCGTCGCGCTCGTAGAGAGAGGCCGTCGCCAGGATGTAGTCATCCCAGAGGAGGGCGGGCTCGCGGGGGGTGGGATAGACCTCGCGCACGAGTAGATAGCCGGCGCTGATGCTGATGACGAGGACGAGCAGCATCAGCGGTATCTCTCGCCAGGGCTTGCGGGTTTGGGGGACGGCTACCGCGGTCATCGGTGCAGCTCCACCAGACTATAGTACAGATAGCCTGTCTCGTCACCATGCTTAACGCGATACCAGCGGTCCTCCGCGCCCTCGATTGGTTGCCCGTGCTCGACGGCGAGCAGCTCCACTTCGGACCCTTGGGGAACGACGG
The DNA here is from genome assembly GCA_021847625.1 of Chloroflexota bacterium. The sequence goes on along the minus strand of JAJZQK010000170.1, from coordinate 2,012 downwards.
CCGCGATGGGGGAGTCCAGCGAAGGCATGGTCCGCAGATGACTATCTCCTTTGAAGACGATGCCCGCGGCAGGAAACTCTGCCGCGGCCGACAGCACCTCTGGCGGGCGTTGGGCGGCGACGATGGGCGTCTCGCTGGCCCCGCGGCCGCTCGCGATTAGGCGTTGGGGGGACGTGGTCGCCCGTGTCGCCTCGGGAGCGAGGGCAATCAACATCGTCGACAGGTCACCCACGGACGCGCGGGCCGCCTCCTCCGGCGAGTCCGCGCTCAGATGAACTACCTCTTGGACTACTGCCGCCGAATCGGGATACCCTAGCAGGTCGAGGCGCGCCTGGACGGTTTCCAGGCTCTCGCCTTTGGCGTACAGCAAGCTAACTAGACGAACATACTCCTCGACCACGGGGGAGCGCGTTTCGGTGTAGGAAGAGTTTTGAATGTGGATGCAGAGCAGAGCTCCCAGACCAAGACCTAGCCCAAGTAACCCCGCATATACCCTCAGCCTCATACCACCTGGTCCTCAGGCTACGCAAGCCTTATCTGAAGCGTATTGTAATACAAAAGGCGAGCGTTGAATAGGTTTTCGGGCAAGCAATTCGGGAAACTCGTGCTCCCCCTACTAGCGGACCGCGAAGGTCGCGAACTCCCCGGTGGGAGGCTCCCAGTCTACTTCCACGCTTTCCACGAGGGCCCCGGCCGGGCCTTGCCGGCACCAATCGATCATCGAGGCGATGTCGGCCTCATCACCCTCTAAGACTGCTTCCACGCTGCCGTCCGGCCGGTTGTGTATCCAGCCCTTCACCCCGTGGGCGCTGGCCACGGTGCGGGCGGTGCTGCGGAAGAAGACACCCTGGACGTAGCCGTCGATCCTCACGTGGGCGCGAACGTTGGCCATAGATTCACCTCCTCTCGGCGTTCTCTGTTGAACAGGCTTACAGCAAACGCGAATGCACTGGTACTAGTCTGACGGCCGCCGGCGTTCAGACGCCTGCCGCCGTTCGCCTCTCCTGTCTAGGAGCAAGAAACCGGCCAATCCGAGAACCGAAAGCATCCCCGCGACCACGTAAATCGCCGCGTAGTTGGCCAAGCCGCCGACGAAGCCCAAGGCCGCGGAGCCGAGGCCGATGCCAAGATCAAACGACGAAGTGACGATGCTGAGGGCGGTGCCTCGGACTCGGTCGGAAGCACGGTCGATGACCAAGGCGGTGACAGTGGGAAGAAGGCTGCCGTAGCTGGCGCCGTAGAGCACGGCCGCGGCCAGGAAATGAAGCAGCGAGCTGCTCTGCGACAGAGTGAACATGCTGACGGTCGTCAGCACGAGTATGGGCACGATGAGCCACTCCCTGCCGACGCGATCGGACATCCGCCCGATCGGGATGCGCGTTAGGACCGTGCTGACGGCGTACACGGCGTAGAAAAGGCCCGCGTTGCCGATGCCCTGTTCGGCCGTGAATAGGGGTATGAAGGAGAGGATCGTCCCGAAGGTGATGCCTCCGGCCACGATGGCCAGGGACGGACCCCACAGCCAACGACCTCTCATGACGGAAAGGAAGTCCGGCCCGACGCTGCTGGCGGCCTTGGTCCGGCGTTCGTTGATGGTCAGACCGATGGCGAGGCTGGCCGCCGCCAGCACCGAGGCCAGCACGAACAGCCCCTGGAAGCCGACGACGTCCAGCAGGGGTAGCGCCAGCGGGGGGAGGACGGACATGGTCAGGAGCGAGGCCAGACTGTAGACGCCCATGCCCTCGCCACGCCGATGCGGCGGCAGTGTGTCGGCGACGAGGGCCCAGGCGCCCACGGTGTAGAGGGCGATCCCCGTGCCGTGGAATGTGCGTGCCAGCATCAACAAGGGTACCGATTGCGCGAACAAGTACGTGAGGGGCGCTAGCATAAAGACCAGAGAGCCTCCCAAGAACAGTGGCTTGCGGCCGATGGTGTCGCTGATCGTGCCGGCGCGGGGGCGCACGAGGACCGCCGTAATCGTGAACGCCCCAACGACCAGGCCAACGTCCGAG
>JAJZQK010000169.1 GCA_021847625.1 Chloroflexota bacterium | reverse complement strand
CCGAGCGATGGCGACCCCGACGCCCACGGCCACCAGCTCGGCCTTCGCCACGGCCTACAACATCCCCAGCGGCAACTTCCTGCGCTCACTGCTGGTGATGGAGACCAACGGCACCAACGCGCCGCGCGACGACTCGGTCCTCAACTCCATCAAACTTTACAACAGCAAAGAGGGCCAGACCCTGCTCGCCTACGGCGGCCAGGCCGGGGCCGTGGCCGACTACAAGGCGGCGGAGGCCTTCCAGCAGTTCTCCGCTCGCGCTCGTTACGTGCCGCCCTCGGAGAACGTGACGACCGCCATGACGGGCGTGCTCACCGGCGGCAGCCCCGGCGTGCCGGACATCACCCACGCGATTGACTCGGGCTTGGTGCCGATCTACCTGTACCAGTTCCAGGGCGCCCACCCGCAATACGGCATCGACCTGCAGAAGAACGCCGCGGGCGATTACCAGTTGCAGTGGGGCGTCTCCGACGCCACGGGCGTCACGGTGGACGTCGTGCACGAGAAGTACGCGCCGAACGCGGCCCACCCGATGGGCGCCGCGCTGCTGCGCCGGTAGGGCAAACCTCGCCGCCCACCTTGCTGGGGCACGGGTAATCGGTGCCCGTGCCCCGTTCGTTTGGCACCCGCAGGAAAGGAGGTTTGCCGTGCCTTACGCTAACCCGTGCGCGGTCGGGGCCCCGGCCGCGGCCGGTGGCCCCACCGCCGACGAGATCGCCCTGGCCATCGTCGCCCGGTTGCAGGGAATCAAGATCGACATCAACCCGCCCGTCATCAAGGGCCAGTCGGTCGTTGCCCTGCAGTCCCAGCCGATCGCCCGCACCTCGCTGGCGATCGACACGCAGAAATACAACGCCGTCTACGTGCAGATCTTCGTCACCGGCACGACGCCTTCGGCGACGGTGACCGTCCAGGGCGCCGCCTATGGCTCCTATCAGACCCTGCCCGACCCCAACGCCAGCAAGACGGTCGCCGCGGCAACCTCCTACGAGGTCGTGGTGGGCGCGCCTTCGGTCGTGATCGACCTGTCGAGCGTCTCCGGCACCTTCGCCGACGGCGAGGGCTTCACGGTGATCGTGACCCCCTTCGTCTCGCCGGGCTCGACCAACGTCTCCGTCGCGGCCGCCAGCGCCGTGGACGTGAGCGACCGCGCGGCGCGCGACCTGGGGGGCGTCGACATCCTGGCCGCGTTGCCGGCCGGCAGCGCGACCATCGGCGGTACCAAGGACTCGGGACCGGCCTGGACGGCCTCTCTGGGGGTCGCCGGCGCCGCCGTGACCAGCGCGAACGCCTCCGCCGCCGACCTGGCCGTTACCGACGCGCCCACGGCCGGGCAGAAGCTGGTTATCACCGACGTCGTCGCCAGCGCCGACACGGCCATGAACCTCTCCTTCAAGGAGGAAACGTCCGGGACCCTCATCCTCAAGATCTTCCTGCCCGCCAACGGCTCGGCCCAGATCACGCCGCGTGGTAAGGTGAAACTGGCCACGGCTAACAAGGCGCTGGTGGTTCGTGCCAGCGCCGCCGGCAACCTCGCCGTTACCGTCAGCTACTACAGCGAGGCGTAGACGATGGCTCGACTCTGGCACTGCGGCTTTGAGACCGGCAATACTCTGGAGTGGGACCTGACGCCTGGACAGGGTGTACTCACTACCTTTCCGAACGCCCGTCATGGCACTTATGGCTTTGTAAACGGCACGGTTGGCAAGCAACTGCCGTCTACATACGCCGAGTTGTACGCGAGGATGGGTTCCAAGGTTACCGGCAGTACTAACCGTACGAGTCTTCTCTTCTACGAAGGCGCGACGCTGCACATTGAGGTCAGGGTCGGGCTGGCAGTTGACGGCCTAGTCACCGTCTACCTGGGTACGACTGCGATTGCTACAGGCTACATACCTGGCTACGTGTTGGGGTCCTGGTACTGTGTCGAGGCGCGAGTCCTAATCAACGATGTTTCCAGTACCGGCCGTGTGGTGGTCGTCATTGATGGCGATTACGCCCACCCCATCATCGACTTCACCGGCGACACCCGCAACGGTGGCACGACCGGACTGATCGACCGCTTCTATGTTCAGGGGTCGAACGCGAATACTCAGGTTGGCGTCGTCGATGATGTGGCCGTGAACGACACCGCCGGCGCAATCCATAACTCATGGTGCGGCGACGGCTACGGCAAGCTCTTGGTCCCCAATGCCAATGGCGATCTATCGCAGCTAGTCGGTTCGGACGCCAACAGCGTGGACAATTACCTGCTCGTCGACGAGGTGCCCTACAACACGACCGACTATGTAGAGTCGGCCACGGTGGGGGCGAAAGACCTCTATCACGTCGCCAACCCTGGCCTCGCCGCCAACGAAGTCATCAACTCCGTCCGCGTCGTGGCATTCGCCAAGTTGGACTTACCCGGCGCTGGCAGCATACAGGCGGGCATCAAGACGGCCATCGAGGACTGGGGAACCGCCGTCGCCCTCAACGACACGACGTGGAAAGTGGCGCACAAATTCTACGCCGTCGACCCGGCCGACTTGGCGGCCTGGACCGAGGCCAAGGTCAACTCGCTACAGGTCGGCGTGCAGGTGGCCTGATGAGCAACAGCCGAGTAACCACCGTTCATGCGGAAGTCGATATTACGGCCGGCAGCAACGCCAAGCGCGGGGCGACGGCGGCCTACGCCGAGGTAGACCTCACGGCCGGCGCCAACGCCAAGCGCGGGGCGACGGCGGCCTACGCCGAGGTAGACCTCACGGCCGGCGCCAACGCCAAGCGCGGGGCCACGGCGATTTGGGTCGAGGTGGATATCGGCTACGTCATCGCCCAAGCACAGGCGATCACCCGCAGCCCTATGTGGGGCAGATTCTAGGAGATTGCCATGGCACGCAACGACGACAACACCGGGACGCTGGCCCTCCTGGGGCTGGCGGGCCTCGTCTACTGGCTGTGGAAGACTGGCAAACTCGGCGGCACGACGCCCCCGCCTGGCGAGCAGTGCCCCACGGGCCAGCACTGGGACGCGACCGTTGGCGTCTGCGTGGCCGATACGCCGGGCGACGGAGGAAACACGATCACGCTGCCCAGTGGTGCCCAAATGAGCGGCCTGGTCAGCGGCCTGGGCTATGGCGACACACCTCTGCCCACCTTCATCGGCAACCGCCTTTATGACGGCGCCAAAGGGCAGAGCCGCTTCTTCTGGACTAGCCCGGCAACGGCGCAGCTAGACTGGCTAATCAGGATCGAGGGCACGACCTGCCAAGCGCACAACTACCGCACGCTCGGCCCCTCCAGCGTGCCCTATAGCCAGGTCGTCTACTGGGCCTGCAGCGGCTACCCCTGCGCCGGCAAGAACCAGCCCTACCCGGTCACGGTGGCGATCATCGACCAGGCCACCGGCCAACAATTGTATAGCGCCCTGGCTGGGACGGTTACGTTCGTCTAGCGGAGGTGTGGCATGACTAGCCCGATACTGCACGACCTGGCAGGCGTGTACTACGTCAAGGAAAGCCCCACCGGCTACGCTGTGCTCTTGGCTAAGGCGGACGCCGAGAGCGAGATAGAGCACGTCCTGCCGGGCCTCACCGTCTACGTGGGCAAGCTGGGCGGCGCCGGCGGCGGCGCGAGCGGCGGGCTGGCCATCAAGCAGACCCCCACGCACGCCAGCCTGCTGAACAAGAACCTACTCTACGTCCGAGCCGACCTCGACACCGCCTGGGCGGAGACGCTAGGCGGCAACGACGGTTTCACGGTCGGCAAGTTCCGGGCCTACATCGGGGCGGCGCTCGGCCAGAGCATCGTGGAGGGCATCCGCGGCGCCGTCAACCTGGACGCGGGCAAGATCGTCGACCAGGCCAACGTTGGCTACATCGCCGGCGGGCGCTTCACGACCTACGTGCCCGACACGGCCAATGTCAAGACCAACTACGGCGTCATCATCGCTCCCCGCGACGACACGACCGAAGCGGCGATGGCCGGGTCGATCTATACTGGCGCCCAGATCTACTTGCAGCAGGCAATCGCCAAAACCTACAGCCGCGGCCTCGACATATTCGCGGAGGGCGCCTCGGCCGACATTCTGCACGCCATCGCCATCCGGGTCGCCACCGGGGGCACCGCCAAGTACTCCTACGGCCTCGACTTCAACGACGAGGGCATCGCGCCGGCCATCATCGGCAAGGCGCTCTTGCGCTCCCCGAACGAGGTGTGCTGCCTCGAGGGCAACGGGGCACCGGTGGACGGCACCACGGGCGACAACTTCGCGGGCCCCGGCTCGCTCTACTTCGACTACACGAACGGCGTGCTCTACGTCCAAACCGCCGTCAAGACGGCCCCGGTCTGGCAGAAGTACGTCTCTGGCATTACCGCCTCCGCGGCCGAGCTGAACATACTTGACGGGGTGACGGCGACCGCGGCGGAGCTGAACGCGGTCGCCGACAACCAGGCGATCACGGCGGCGGGCGACATTCCGGCCAAACGGCTCGTCGTCGTGGCTCGCACCGCCGCGCCGGTCGACGCCCCAGGCGTCATGGGCGTGGCGCCCGCGGCGATCTTGACGGCCGCCAGCGGCGCCATCTCCTGCTCCGGTCTGCAGCCCGTGGTTGCCGACTGCCCGCTGGCCGTGGGCGACGGGATCAAGGCCGGGACCGCCGGCCGAGCCACCAAGCACACCACCAGCCAGACGACGATCCAGACGGCCATCGCCGGCGAGGCGACGGCCTTCAGCCAGCCGGGCGCGGCTACTGCCCTGGAGATCGTCCAGGCGGCCGACGTCGCGGCCGATCGCGGCCGGGGCATCGTGATTGAAGGCTCCGACGCTGGCGGCGTAGCAATCACGGAGACAATCACCCTGAACGCGGCCAATACGACAACGCCGCATGCGGGCGCGGTGTCATTCACGAGAGTTAGCGCCGTCTACATGGCCGATGGCGCGGTATTGGGCGCTCAGGCGGTAACTGTGCGAGCGAGCGGCGCGGGGGCTACCGTCTGCACTCTTGGCGCGGGTGCCTCCGAGCTAGCTGCCGATACTCCCACGCAGTCGCAAGAGGCCTACTGCAACGAGCTGACGATCACCGGACCGAATACAAACGCGACATTTGTAACCGTGGTGGGCATCAACAGCGCCGACGCCGCGGCCCGCGAGCGTTGCACCCTTGACGGCGCTAGCCCAAGCAAGATCACGACCGCGACCGTCTGGCGCCTAATCTCACGTATCTGCCTGGGCGAGTTTACCAACGCCGCCGCGGGCGACGTCAAGACCAACGCCACCACGGACACCGCGGGCATGAAGTGCGGCATAGCGGTGACGGCGGCCGCGGCTCGCGGGGACGATGCCCTGGTGCTCGTCAAGCCCAACGCGTAGGAGGGGAACAGTGAACGAGGAACGGTTGCGGCAGCGGCTGGCCGAGCTGGAGGCGCAGCGCGACCTGTTGCTGGCCCAGCTGAACGCCGCCGGCGGGGCCATCGCCGAGTGCCGCCGCTGGCTGGCGGAGATGGCCAAGGAGAGCGCGTAGCATTTCCCTCTCCCTCTGGGACCATGCCCAGAGCGAAGCGTAGGGGAGGGTTGGGGTGAGGGTCCCTCCCTGGAGACCGCGGGGGACAAGCCCCCGCGCTACGGGAGCGGAGAGGCACTAACGGGAGCATAGCCGTGCTGCTGATCGACGCCTTGAGAGCCGCGGGCTGGCCGGAAGCCGAGCTAGGAAACGCGCTGGGGGTCGTCTCGCTGGAGTCGGCCGGCAACCCCGCGGCGCATAACCCCGGCACGCCGATCGGCGCCGAGGACTCGTGGGGCCTGTTTCAGATCAACCGGCTGGCTCACGGCTACACGGTCGAGCAGTTGTGCGATCCGGTGTTCAACGCCACGGTCGCCCGCGGGCTCTGGCAGGCGCGGGGCGGTTGCTACACCGACTGGTGGAACGCGGCGCAAGCGCTGGGCATCTGCCCCTTCGGCGGCGCCCAGCACTCGGTCGCCGATTACGCGGCGCTGGCCAACACGGACGTCGGCGGGGGGAACGGCGGCGGGCTGCCGGCGGGCTGGGACGTCAACACTATCGCCCTGGGCCTGCTGGGGCTGGCGGCCGTCATGCTGATCCTGGATCTCTAGGGGGCGGGGCGTATGCCGACAGAAGCGGAGATCGCCGACTATTCGGCGCGGAATAACTACCCGGTCCGCGGGGTGCAGGCCTTCGCCGACGCCAACGGCCGCCTGCCACTCGACGACGCCGAGCTCTGCGCCTGGGCCTCGTCCAACGGCGTGCTCGACCCCACGGCGGGGACTTGGCTGTGCAGCGACGCGGCGCCGGCGCCGGGACTCGGCGACTGGATCAAGGCCCACCCCTGGGAGACGGCGGGGCTGGCGGCGCTCGCCCTGTGGGCCTTCGGCAAGAAGGGACGGAGGTAGAGATTATGGCTGGTTGTGACGCGGCCTCCAAGGCGGCCTGGGCGGCGGAGATCGGCCTGCCGCTGTGCATCGCCGACGCGTGGTGCGCGACCCACGCGCAGCTGCCGGCGACCATGACCGAGCTCGACAACTGGGGCAACGCCACCGGTTACCAGGTCAACAACCAGTGGACCTGCACGCCGGTGCCGCCGGCGACCTGCCCGGCGGGCTACGTCAAGAACGCGCAGGACCAATGCGTGCCCACTAGCGGCGGCGGCACCGATTTTTCCAAGCTGCTCAACAACCCGCTCGTGCTAATCGGCGGTGGCCTAGTGGCCATCGCGGTATTTACGTCGCTCACAGGCGGCCGGAGGTAGGCTCATGGCATTCGACCAGAACAACTACGTCGCCGCCTGGGGCAGCGGCTGGGTGGTGCTCGTGAACGGCGTCTGGTACAGGCCCGGCTGCTTGGCGGCGAGCAGCGCCTATCCGCCGCCGACGAGCGCCGTGTGGAGCGACCTGACCGCGGCGCAGAACTGCTACAACCAGAAG
>JAJZQK010000168.1 GCA_021847625.1 Chloroflexota bacterium | reverse complement strand
TCGGAGAACCTGGCGATCCTTGGCGGCCCGAAGGCGGTGCAGAGGCCCTTTCCCACTTGGCCGCGCAAGACCGACGCGGACGCCGAGGCCCTGCTCGCGGCCTTCTGGGGCACCGGGCGCGAGGCAGTGGAACCGGGCGGCGTTATCGGCGCCTTCGAGCGCGACTTCGCCGCGTACCAGGGACGCCGCTACGCCCTCGCGGTGAGCGGGGGCACGGCCGCCCTAACCCTGGGCGTCATGGCCGCGGGAGCGGGGCCGGGCGACGAGGTAGTCGTCTCGCCCTACACCTGGGGAGCAACCGTCGGCTGCATCCTCGCGGCAAACGCCATCCCGGTCTTCGCCGACGTCGACCCACGGACCCTCAACGTGGACCCGGCCGCCGTGGAACGCAAGATCACGCCCCGCACGAAGGCCATCGTCGTCGTTCACATGTACGGGCAGGCGGCGGAGATGTCGCCCATCATGGAGGTTGCCCGCGGGCACGGTCTGGCGGTGATCGAGGACTGCGCCCAGGCCCACGGCGCGGTCTACGAGGGCCGCAAGGTCGGCAGCATCGGCGATTTCGGCTGCTTCAGCTTCCAGGCTTCTAAGCACCTGCCGACCCTAGAAGGCGGCATGCTCCTTGTCGACGAGGAGGACCGCTACCAGCAGGCGTTGATGCTGGCCATGCACCCGCGCCGGCAGATTATCGAGCTGGAGGCGCGGCCAAACGCCAAGTACCTCGATTCCATTGGCTTCAACTTCCGGATGCACCCCTACGCGGCCGCTCTGGGGCGGACACGTCTGCCGCGGCTCGACGCCGACAACGTGCGGCGCCGCCGGCAGGTCGGTCGCCTCGCAGCCGCTCTCGCGGACGTACCGGGTATCGAGCCCCTCTTCCCGCGGCCGCGGGACAGCCACACCTACTACACGATGCCGTTTCGCTACCACGGCCAGGAGCTGCACGGGCTGCCGAGGGCGGCCTACCTAGCGGCGGTGCAGGCGGAAGGGGTGGACCTGGCCACCTACGTGCACGTGCCCATCCATCTACGCCCGCGCAGTCAGGAGTTCGTCTTCTACGGCAAGGAGTGCCCCTGGCATTGCCCCCATTCCGGCCAGCAGATCGCTTATCACCGAGGCGACTGCCCGAACGCGGAGGCATATTGCGCGGAGGAAGAGCTCACCCTCTATACGACGCCGTTCTGCGACGCCGACGACGAGCTCGTCGATCAGGTCGCCCTCGCCTTCGCCAAGGTAGCCGAGCAGCACGGCAAGCTGCTGACGGGAAAGGCTGAATCGCAGGCAAGCTAGGTCGGGAAGACCTAGCACCCAGCAGAGGGGCCATTCGAGGGCTGCACCGCGGTTTAGCGGTGCGGCCCGTTTCGTTCGCCCCCGCATATAGTCTTAGCGCACGCTGACAAACCAACCGACCTGAAGGTTCTCCCAGGAAGCAGATGCTTTACTCAATGTCGATCACCCGCTTAGAACCACAGCCAGTCCGCGTTCCTCTCTGGGAGCTCCCCAAGTAGAGGGCTGCCGGCAAGATCACGGTTCGGTCAGGTCAAGGTCACGCCGATCACTTGTGAACGGTCCCGGGCAGGCGTATAATTAGGCCATCTGATAGTATGGACGCCGAACAACTCAACCAACCTCAAGAGCAAGACCTTGCGCCAACGGCCGAACGACTCATGGAAGCCGTCCCTCGCCTCTGGCGCCTCATTTCGTCTGAAGCTCAAGCCACCGACGACAACGGTTCTCTTTCGATGACGCAGCTGCGGGCAATGGCACTGCTCCATCAGGGCCGCCGCCTCTCAAGCGAACTCGCCAGGGAGCTTGGCATCACACCCGCGACGATGAGCGAGGTCATCGACCTGCTCGTGCGCAAAGGGCTCGTCGAGCGTGGCGACCAACCGCAAGACCGTCGGCTTACGCCGCTGCGGGTAACGCCCGACGGCCTGCGGGCGCTGAAGGCCGCTCGTCAGCGGTCTCTCGCAGGATTGCAGAAGCTGCTGGAGCGGATGGAACCAGGCAAGGTAGCGCTTCTGGAGAAGGGACTGGCCGACCTTCAAAGGGTGCTGAAGGAACGAGTCTCGCACGACAATGGGGATAAGCATGCAAACGGGTCGTGAGGGTGGGGCCAACTGGCAGCGAAACCTGGTGGCGCTATGGATAGGCCAGTTCCTGATCATGGTCGCCTTCAGTTTCTTCTTTCCCTTCATCCCCCTTTATGTGCAGACGATGGGGGTCAATGGGACCGCCGAAGCGGCGCAGTGGGCCGGGCTAATCACGGCGGCCTCGGCGGTATCTATGTCCATCGCCCAGCCAATCTGGGGCAACCTATCCGACCGCTGGGGCCGGAAGCCGATGGTCATACGCTCGATGATCAGCGGTGGCATTATTACCGCCATCATGGGCTTCGCCACGTCGCCCTTGCAGCTGCTCTTGCTGCGCTTCATCCAAGGGGGTCTCACGGGTACGGTCGCCGCCTCGAACGCACTGGTAGCCACATCCGCGCCCAAGCACCGTCTGGGCTTCGCCTTGGGGCTAATGCAGGTGGCCTATTTCTCGGGCACGTCCATAGGGCCCCTGGGTGGCGGACTCCTCGCGGATTACCTGGGCTATCGCGCCGCCTTCTACGTGTCCGGTGTGCTGATGCTCCTCGGCGGCGTCATTGTCATCTTCTTCGTACGAGAGAGGTTCACGCCCCCGGCTGCCGACGTCCCGCGGCTGGGCCTTTGGAAGGAGAGCAGATCGCTGTTTGCGCTAGCTATCTTTCCCTTGCTCGTCGCCGTGATCTTCTTCATTCAGCTCGGCTCGGTCATTGTGACGCCCGTGCTGACCTTGTTCATATCCGAGCTCAGCCAAGGAAGCAACGCGGCCACCTTGTCTGGTTTCATCCTCGCCTTGACCGGCGGCGTCAGCGCCGTCTCCGCGCTTGCCATTGGCCGCATGGGCGACCGCATCGGGCACACGATAATCCTGCCCATCTGTATGGCCGGGGCCGCTCTATCCTACTTCCCACAGGCCATGGCCACGGAGGTCTGGCAGCTGCTGATCTTGCGCATGCTGCTGGGCGTGTTCCTCGGCGGGCTGATGCCCTCCGCGAACGCGCTGGTGGCCGGGCTCGTGCCCAAGGATCACCGGGGGGCGGCCTTTGGCCTCACGGCCATGTCTTCCTCGCTCGCCAATGCCGTCGGCCCGCTCTCGGCGGCCCTCGTGGCCTCTACCTTGGGTCTGCGGGCCGTCTTCTTCACGACGGGCTTGCTCTACACCCTCGCCTGGGGTTGGGTAACGATGGGTCTCGCCCGCCAGAACCTCCTCCAGCGGCCGGCAAAGCGGCAACAGGGCGGTCCGGCCTAGAGGCGCGCGCTCCCTCAGACCAGCTTGCCACGCAGCACCGTGACCGCCTGGCCGCTGAGGCGCACTCGTTCGCCGGCCACCCGCACGCGCACCACGCCCCCTCGCCGTGAGGCCTGGTAGCCGACCAGCTCCGACTTGCCCAGGCGCGAGGCCCAGTACGGGCCAAGGCAGCAATGGGCCGAGCCCGTGACGGGGTCCTCATCAACGCCCACCTGGGGGGCGAAGAAGCGCGAAACGAAGTCATAGCCACCATCCGTGGCCCAGCTGGTAACGATGATGCCCCGGGCCGGCACCTGCCGCAGCAGGGCAAAGTCGGGCCGCAGACCGCTCACCTCCGCGGGCGAGGCCACTTCCACCAGGTAGTCGACGCGGTTCTTGCCCACGTGGACGGGAGTCACGCCAAGAGCGCGGAGCAGTTCGGGGGGCACCTCCGCGGGCTGTTCGGGTTCGCTCGGGAAGTCGAGCTCTATCCACTCACCGGCCCGCCGTGCCGTCAGTAGCCCGCTGCGCGTGCGAAAACGGGCCTCCTCGTCCGGCCGCAGCCAGCCTTCCTGCCAGAGGACGTGCGCGCTCGCCAACGTGGCGTGGCCGCAGAGGTCGACCTCGGTCGTCGGCGTGAACCAACGCAGCGTGAATCCGTCCTCCTGCCGGAGCAGGAAGGCCGTCTCCGACAGATTCATTTCGTTTGCCACGTTCTGCATCCAAGCGTCCTCGCCCGCTCGGTCCAACAGGCACACCCCCGCCGGGTTGCCGGCAAACGACCTATTCGTGAAAGCATCCACTTGGATTATCGGTATACCCAATTCCTCAACCTCCTACGCAACTGCCAGCGTCATCTGCGTTATGCCGTTCAGGGGATAGATCGCAACAAAGGCGCGAGCTCACCCACGGTCAGCCCATCGGCCAAGCCCCCTCTCCATTCTAGGATTCATGTTAGGGCAGTCTTAGCAACGGGATCCGCGCGGCGCTGAAGCGGCCGCGCTAAGATAACAAAGCCCGCTGCTTTAGCGGCGGGCGACCCTCCCGTACTACAACTATCCGTTCCCTCCCCAGAGGGGCGAGGGAACCCGGGCTCGCCCGCATCAGCAGGCCGACCCTGCACAGCCCCTAGCCCATGATCGACAGGGACCGCCGTCGCGTCGAGTCCGGTCACCTGTGGCTCGTTACGTCCACCTGACGGCAGAACTCGAGCACTGGGCAGGTGGAGCACTTGGGAAGCCGCCCGGTGCAAATGTGCTTGCCGAAGGGGACCAACAGCCTGTTGATATCCAGCCAGTAGTGGCGGGGGAGCCTCTCCTCGAGCACGGCCATCGTCTGCTCCGGCGTGCGGGTCGCGACATAGCCCCAGCGGTTGGTCACCCGGTGTACGTGCACGTCGACGCCGATGCCCCCCTGGCCGCAGCCGATGCCCAGGGTCAGATTGGCGCACTTCGGCCCTACGCCGACGAACGAACGCAAGACCTCGCCATCGCAGGGGAGCCTGCCACCGTATTCCTCCGCCACCCTCTTGGCAAGGGCGGCAATCTGCCAGGCCTTGGCCTCGTGGAACGCCGTCAAGCCGATGAGCCCATCCACCTCCTCGAGGCTCAACGCCGCCACCTCCCGCGGCGTCCGCGCCCGGGCGAAGAGGTCACGCGCGACGGCCAGCGTAACCTCGTCGCGAGTGCGCACCGAGATGATGCAGGCCACCAGCACCTCGAATGGGGAAGAGAACCCCTCCTCAGCCAGCTCGAACAGCGCCGCCTTGGGAAACGGCCGCACGGCGACCTCCACGCGTTCTATCATCACATCGATATTAAACGGACGCTTCGTTACCATCGTCGACCTCAGGCTGGCCTAGCGCTGCCTAAATAGGGAGCGACCTGGCACGACTCCACGTGGCACGGCCCGCCGGTTCGCGCCCTGCTACGTCGCTGGCGATGAGCGAGAGCGTGGTCCGCGGTCAACCGAACCCGCGCTCCGATGACTACCTACCCTCAGGCAAGCGGCGGGACCTCTTGATGTCCGCCATGTTAGCACAGCAAAAGGACGCCCTGCAGCGGCACGAGAGCACGGTGAACACCCAGATCAGCCACCTTCAGGACTGTATCCGGAAGGTCGGAGGGCAAGAAACGTCGGTTGAGAACTACGTGATCAAAGGAGTGCTGAAAGAGGTAGACGAGTTCAGGCGACAGAACCCTCCCGTGGAGGCCTTTGATTTGATATGTACCGCTCGGGGCGTGCTGATCAGATTCGGGTGCCTCAAGTCCGCCGGCTACCGCTTACTGACACGGCAAGCTCAGGCCCTGGGCGAGCAGGACTGCGTACGCACGCTGGACCGGGACCTGAGCCTGCCGTTCCAACAGGCCGCTCAACCGAGATGCTCGCCTCGCGTTGTTCTCGGAGGGCGGCAAGTTCGCCGAAGTGCTTCATCGGGCACCTAAGAGGCCGAATCGCCAAGAACCTGCCCCTTCGACTTCACCGGCCCAAGTGGTAGAATGTCTAGAGAGACGCCCGCCGGTGAGAAGAGGCCCTAGGGCGGCAGGCACGCCAAGAGGAGGTTGCGATGGAGAGGATAGGGAAGCTGGGCAGGCGCCTGACCCTGGTAATGGCGGTCGCGTTGCTCTGGGGGCTGGTCGGCTGCAGCGCCAGCGCAGGACCGGCAGCCGCTGGCCAGACGGGCGACCTCGCCGCCCTCCAGCAGCAGGTGGCCGGCCAGGGAACCCGCATCGCCGCCCTGGAGACGAGAGTGGCCACCCCCCAGCCGGCGGGCGTGCCCACGACCGTCGCCACCCCAAGGGCTCAGCCTACGGCCACCATGGTGCCGGCGGTGTCCGGGCTGCCCGTCGACGGCGCGACGAAAGGGTCGGCCAGCGCCAAGGTGACGATCACCGAGTACCTCGATTACCTCTGACCTTACTGCGCCAGGCATGCCGTGAGCACTGCCCGACTGATCGACGAGCAATACGTGAAAACCGGCCAGGTGCGCATCGTCTCCAAGAACCTCCCCGTGCACGGCCGGGAGGCCAGCAAAGCGGCCGAGGCCGCCCTATGCGCCTCCGACCAGGGGAAGTACTGGGACTACCACGACAAGCTCCTAGAGAGCCTCTACGTGGGCAATCGTGTCACCGCCACTCCCGATGGCCTAAAGAAGGTGGCGGCCGACCTCGGGCTGGACGGGGCCCCCTTCGCCAGCTGCCTCGACCAGGGCAA
Source organism: Chloroflexota bacterium (assembly GCA_021847625.1). The sequence continues at coordinate 428 of JAJZQK010000168.1, read as the reverse complement.
GTACGCGCAGCGGGTGCTGGACGAGGCCGCCGAGGCCCAGAAGCGGGGCGTGAGCGGCACGCCCACCTTCTTCATCAACAACACGCCCATCGTCGGCGCCCAGCCCTTCGCGGTCTTCAAGGCGGCCATCGACAAGGCCCTCGGTGTGCAATGAAGGCAGCACCGCCCTCTTGAGGGTACCGCCTAACCACGGCGAGCCACTGGGGATACGCAGATTGAGGTGACCCGGCGGCATATCGGCGCCCGCAACCGCGCCTACAGTAGCGGCAAGGCGTGGGACCGGTCGACCGAGTACGTCCGGCCGGAAACGCGTGGATTCGGCGAGCGGGGCGCGAATGTCCGCCTGGACCGCCTGGGGCTGCGGCCCCGCAAGCGCTTCCTCTATATCTTCGACTTCGGCGACGAGTGGCGCCACGACGTCCGGGTCG
>JAJZQK010000167.1 GCA_021847625.1 Chloroflexota bacterium | reverse complement strand
GCGGCTTTACTACCTCACGGATCTGGGGATCGCGACGGTGGCCATCGACCAGCGTCGGGACCCCCGGCACCTGGCGCACCGGAACCACCTTCGGGGCAGCGATCTCCGGGCTCTCATTCCCGCGCTCCCTCAGCTCGTGGCGGCCTACGACCTTCTCGGGACGCTGGCCGCCGCCCGGCCCGGTCGGCCGGATCTCCTGGCCTGGGAGCGGCCCTGGCGGCGGCGCTACCAGCGCCCGACCGCCAAGGCACCAGTGGCCGTTGCGCTGCCGGCATACGCCGCCTTGGCCTGGGAGAGCGCCGCCGGCACCTACCTCCTCTTGCCCGACCTCGGCGGCACCCCTCTCCGTCTGTATCGAGCGGCGCTGGACCATCTGCTCGTACTTCGTAACCTCCAGGGCGACGACTTCCCCGCCCTGGTCGTCGCCACCGGCGACCGAAGGCGGGCGGCGGCCTGGGAAGAGCTGATCGAGGGAGTCAGGCGAGTGCGGCGGGAGGCGCCACTCGCGGTCTGCATCACCACCTGGGATGAATTGAAGACCGGCCCCGAAGCGCTGGCCGGCCTGGCCAGCCTGCGACCTCTGCCCGGAGACCGGCTCATCCAGCCGCTCCGCGCCCGAGCCCTCGGGACTCGGCGCCCGGGTGGCCTTCTTCCCGAGCTCGTAGGCGACGGCCTGGCGACTTCCTCAACAACCTCATCCGTGGATAGCCTCGCCCTGGTCGCGCTGGAGCTCGGACCGGCCGATCGCGCGCTCCTCGACCTCGTCGGCCGACACCCGTTCCTGCCCCTGGGGCGCGTGGCCGAGCTGCACGGCAGGGAGTCGAGGTGGGCCCGCGAGCGGCGGAACCGGCTCGTCGCCCGGGGGCTGATGCGCCTCCTTGAAGCGTGCGAGGCCGGAGCGGAGGCCGCGGCGTTGGAGCCGGCGGAGCTGACGGTTGACGGGCTCGCGCTCGTGGCCGCGGGGCATGGTCTCTCCCTCGGCCAGGCTGTGCGCTACCTGGGCTTGGCCGGGGGCGGTCCGGGGAGTCCGATCGGCGCCCGCCGGAGGCTCTTGGGGAGCCTGGCGCACACGCTCGGTGCCGACGCCATCTTCGTCGGCCTGGCGCGCACGGCGAGGAGGCTGGCAGCGCTGGGAAGCGACGATGCCCTGGTGGAGTGGCGGAATGCGGCCGCCTGCAGCCGGGGCCACCTCCGCCCGGACGGGTACGGGCTCTACCGCCATGCAGGCCAGCTCTTTGGGTTCTTCCTCGAGTACGACCGCGGCACCATGAGCGCCCGCGACTACCTCGCCAAGTTCGCCGCGTACCACGAATACCTGGCCAGCGGGCGCTTCGATCGGGATTACCGGGGATTCCCAACGATCCTGGTCGTCACCTCCGACAGGTCGGCCGAGGAGCGCATCGCCCGGGCGGTACGCTCGGCAGCCGTGGGCCGGGGGCAGGCACTCCCTCTGCTCCTCACCTGCGAGTGGCTGCTCGCCGATCCGCGCAACCCGCATGGCCTCCTCGGCCCTGTCTGGCGTGAGCCCGATCGTTCCTTCCAGGACCGACGTTGCTGGCCACTCACACCGGCGAGCCACATGACCACGCCTGCCAGGCCCCGTGACATGCGGGCTCGGGTGGATCCAACACCTCCGATCGGGACGAACGCATCTCTTCAACCGAACACGCGGAGGATGTCGTGATGAGGAGGGTAGCGAGGTTCGCCAGCAGGCGGAGGGTCCGCAATTACCTCGGGACACGCGCGGGCGCCACCGCACCACCAGCCGCCAGAGAACTAAGGCTCTAGAGTGGGGACGCGTCATTGCTGAGCCAGATCCACACCTCCGGCCCGGGCGGCCGCTTCGTGCTGCGCATCCTGGGCGCCATCGCCGAGCTCGAACGCGGGATCACGGCCGAGCGGGTGGCCAAGGACATCAAGCCGCGGGCCGGGCGGGGCAAGTCTGACGGTGAGGTGACCCCCTACAGCCGCAGGCCCCTGGACGGGCGGCTCGTGATCGTGCCCGAGGAGGCGGAGCTGATGCATCGCATGCGCTTGTCGCCAAGGGAGAAGCGGAACTGGCGCGGTGTGACGATCGTGTAGGGCCGCGAGGGCTGGCGCACGCGCGGCTGGGAGCCGGTCGAGTGGAACGGGCAGATGGTGCGCAAGGGCAAGCTGCCTGGAGGAGTGGACGCCCACGACCGGGAGGCAAGTGCTCTTGCAGCGATTAGGTGAGGAGCGCTCGTGTACGACCGCTGGCGCGCCAGGGGCCGGACCCACGTTCCGCTCCCCGAGGGCGACCACGTCGTGGTCGAGGACTTCCGCGAGCCAGTATTTGCCCGCGAGGAGACGGTGGGGTACCCCAGGCCGCCGCCGAGACCCGGTGGCCCACCCCGGCAAACGACGAGCGGCCGCCCGCCTATGCGGCTGGTCTACTGCCACTGCGGCTCCCGGATACAGGCGGCTAACAAGGGAGAGCACGAAGGCGGGCATGTTCGAGCCAGGCGCGACCGGAGCCAGACGCCTTTGCACGGGAGCGGGTGAAAATGATGACTACCGGCGAGCGGAGAAACACCTTGCGGTCTCCTCAAGAAGAGCGGCGCCCCAAGCGTGGTCGGCCGGGTGCCGAGGACCGGCAGGTGCGGGCGCGCTATGTCCTGCGCCACCTGGACGATCCCATCGACCTCGGGCAATCGCCTCGGGCCGCGCGTGATGTAGAGAATCAGGTAGGATGTTCCAATTGGACCTAGGTAGACGATGGGCGTTGTAAGTAGCGGGCAGAGAAGCAGAGAAGAGGTTGTGCCGAGCGGGAGTCAGCATCAGGCGCAACCCTCCGAAGCGCTTGTTCGCTGGCTCGTTCGCGCTGCCCGGTGCCTGCTGGAGCAAGATCAGAGAAGCCTTGCGGCTGAGCGGGGCGAGGATCGTCCCGGCGGTGAATTGCCAGGAGGGAAGGCCTTTGGTGGCAGTGACTCTGCAAAGAGAGTCCTTGACGCCGCGGGGCTGGCGGACCCGACGGACCGCGCCGGGTAGGGAGACGGGGGCAGCAAGCTTGTTTTCCAGCCGTTTCCGTTGCAATGTGGGACCGCCAAAGTCCCAGAGTTCGGCTCAGACGGGCTGCTGTGTCACCCGCAAGACGGCCTGTCTTGCCGCAGTAGAGTGCGGGGATCCTGGTCCGTTCGAGGACCTAGAAAGGGCCCTGCATGCTCTCTTGCAGAATCTTCTGGCATATGGTAGGCTGTCCGCATGGACAGGACCATCCGCGTGCTGCTCATGCCGACAGCTGAACAAGCCGGTACTCTTGTCGAGACGCTGCGGCAGTTTACTACCGTCTTCAACGCCGTGGTTGCCTACGGGTTCGAGCACGCCGAGCGCAACGGCGTCGCCCTCCACCACGCCACCTACTACCCCCTCAAGTCCGAGTACCCAGAGCTCGTCTCCGACCTTCACGTCCAGGCTCGGGTCAAAGCGACCGAGGCCGTGAGGTCCGCCCTCGAGCGTGCGCGCAAGGGCCGCACGGTCTCCTGTCCCAGGAGCGAGGGCTGCTCCGCCCGGTACAATCATCACACCCTCAAGGTGGACTGGGTGCAGGGCACCGCGACGCTCTCGACCACCGGTGGTCGGGTGTGCATCCCCTTCAGACTACCCGACTTCCACGCCAAGTATGCGGGCAATCGCGTGCTCACCGCCGACTTGGTGTGTCGCGAGGGGCGCTTCTGGCTGCACGTCGTAGTGGACGTGCCCGCACCCGAGGTCGCGTCCTCGATGGCGGGGCGCGCCCCTACCCTTTCGGGCGAGACCGTCGGTGTGGACCTGGGCGTCGTCCGCCCGGCCGTCGCATCCAACAACAAGTTCTTCGGGAAGCGTCGCTGGCGCGAACTCGAAGCCAGGTACTTCCGGCTCCGTCGCCGCCTCCAGAGCAAAGGCACCAAATCCGCCCGCCGGCACCTCCGGCGGCTGGGTGGCAAACAGCTTCGGCTCAGGCGCGACCTGGATCACCAGCTCAGTCGGCAGATCGTTGACTCCGTGGCCCCAGGCAGCACGATCGTGGTCGAGAACCTGACGGACATCCGCAAGCGAGCAAAGCCACGTCACGGTGCCCAGATGCGCCGCCTCCACGACTGGAGCTTCGGTCAGCTGCGCTCTTTCCTCACCTACAAGGCCGAGGAGAAGGGGTGCATCGTGGTCGGGATCGATCCTCGCCACGCTAGCCAGACCTGCCCCGTCTGTGGTTGCGTCTATCGCCACAACCGTCGCTCCCGATCCGAGTTTCGGTGCCGGGACTGCGGCTTCCGACTGAACGCCGACCTCGTTGGTGCCAGGAACATCGCCGCGAAGTATCTTGCCGGGCTTGGCATGTCCGAGACCGGTGGGCCGTCGTCAACCGGCCTATCGCGCCAACCGGCCCTCACCGGCTAGGCGCAAGCTGTCGGCTCGAGCCGACAGTGGTTGACGTGTGAGCCATAGCGAGCTCTCGCAGGAGATCGGCGGTGCAGGCGGCCCAGCAGAGATGTGCATCTGAGGGGTGAGCAGCAGCAGCCAGAGAGGTTCCGAGGCCTGCGAGCCCGACGGGCGGCTGGTGGGTTGCTCGTCCGAGCGTTAGGCTGCCTGCTCTTGCCAAGAGCGCGACCCACGTTATTCCCGTGGCCGAGGCTGAGCCCACAGATGACCCAGATTGACCAAGATAGGCTGGATGCAGTTCGGCGCCTTCGTGGCACCGCGAAGAAAGACCAACGGCAGGTTAACCGTGGGACTGACCTGCCACTTCGGGGTCTGGCCCTGATCTACCCGCGTCTGTCCACTCACGAACTAGTGAAGCGCGCCCTAGCCTCCGTGGAAAGGCAGCGCAGCCTTGAGAACCTCGCTATCCAGGACGGCTACTCCGCCACCATGACCGCCGACGAGGCCATGGCGCTCAAGACGGGCAAGGGCTACCCGGGCTGTCACGAGAATGGAAGGATCATCTACGACGAGCGGGACCTTGGAATCAGCGGCACACGCGGCCGCGATGACCGTCACACTCTTGACCGCTACATCGAGCTCATCAAGGCGGGTCGAGTCGAGAGCATCTACACAGTCGAGATCAGTCGCCTCTGGCGAGACAAGCGTCTGACCGGGGACGGCGACGACGAGGGCGGATCGACCGAGTACAACGATGCCCTCCGGTTCGGTCACCTCCTCAAGCGCCATGGCGTCATCCTGGTCCTTCCCCACATGAGGCTCAATCTGAACGACACCATGCACTGGCGCATCTATATGCTTGAGATCCAGCGGGCCGCTGAAGAACTCCAGATCATGCAGTATCGGCTGGGCGGGGCACGAGCGCTTAGGGCTAGACAGGGGCGCTACTACGGTGGCGTGAGAGTTCCCGCTGGTTTCCGCCTCGATTGGGACTCGAATAGCTCCACGTACCTCAAGTACTTGGAGTACGGGCCGCACTCGGAGATCGTTCGGCTGATCTATGAAAAGTTCAGAGACACACAGGGCGCATGGTTCGCCGTGGCACACGCCTGCCAAAATGAGGGAATTGTGCTGCCTGCCTTCGAGCCAGAGGTAGCGGCATACATGGATCGGAGATCATCGCTGGCGTATTCTTACCGAACGGAGTTGGGCTGGCCTATTACCGAGACGCTGCTTCGGAGCATCATCGGCAACCCCGCCCATATCGGGACCTGGCTGTACCTCGATACGGAGATCCGGGAAAACCATCCCGCGATAGTCGATGAGAACCTCTTCTGGCGCTGTGTCGAATTAGCGACGACGAATCGCAAACCTCAGCGCCGTGGCCGGGCGGCTCACATCGAACCGATGCTCCTGGCTGGCCTCCTTCACTGTGGAAACCACGAGGGGGAGCCCAGGCGCATGAGCAGCAGCCGGAACAGATTCCCGGCATACGTCTGCGACTACGGCTACCGGAGCCGCAATGAGGATCACTGCCTCGCCGTCCGTGACTACATCCTCGACAAGCCAATCACGGAAGCAGTGCTCACCAATGCCTCGCATGCGGAACACGCGGATGCCGTGCTCCGCGCCCTGGGCGAGGAACCGGCGGAGAAGGGCCGAGAAAGAGTGGAGCTTGAGCGGCAACTACGGGGTCTGCGAAAGGACATCAACCAGGCGGAGCAGAATATCAAGAAGTTTCGAAAATCAGAGCACTTCGACCCCTTCGAGTATATGGAGATGGTGCGCGACAAGCAGGCCATGGAAGAGCGCCTGCGGGACATCGAGGAAAGAGCGCCCTCACTTGGGGAGCCGTCGGGCCTCACCGACGAACAAGTCGCCCGGATCAAGGTGTTCCTGGCTGACCTCCGAACCGGGTGGGACAATCTGTCCCTCGGACTCAGGAGAGAGTACCTTCAGCTCGTCCTCGAAAAGATCATCATCCGGCATACGCCTGAGCGTATCCTCTGCCGCATCGTCTATCAGTCTGGCCGCGTCCAGGAGATCATGATCCACCGACCATTTGTTGACGAGCGCGTGCCCTGGTCGGACGAGGAGAAGGCACTCGTGCGTGAACATTTCGAGAGCGCCACCATCGAGCAGCTCATGGAACTCCTACCTGAGCGCACCTGGGTCGGTGTCTACAAGTTTGGTCGCGCGCTCGGGCTAAGGCGTCCCCATATCCCGAACGGCGGCGGGGCGAAGCGAAGCTGGGAACCTTGGGAGAATGACCTGATCCGCCGATACTATGCTGCCGAGATCACTAAGGACGAGCTACAGGCCAAGCTCCCAGACCGGGGCTGGTGCGGCATAAAGATGCAGGCCAACCGTGGGCTCCACCTCAAGTGGGTCAAGCGCAAACAGTGGGAACCAGATCTGCGGTGGGAAGAGGTCCCGACCGGAACCTATGCGCTTGTCCGGAACGTTGCTACTGTGACTGCTTACCGTGGATAGTCCACGCCGTCCCGTACAGCACCGTCGTTACGTTGGTCGTCGCGCCCATCGGCCGGAACTCCTTCGCGTACTTCTCCGTGCCCACGTCCTGCGCCTCGTCCACCTCCAGCAGCAGCTGGCCGGTGGCCC
>JAJZQK010000166.1 GCA_021847625.1 Chloroflexota bacterium | reverse complement strand
GTCTTCCGGCCCAAGGACGGCGGCACGCCGCCCGGCACCTACACGGTCGCCTGCGGCCTGAGCGCCGCTTTGCTCGGGGCGGGGGTGGAGCCGGACGACCCGACCACCGCCAAAGTCTATTTCAAGCGCCTCTTCGAGACGGTCGATACCGACGCCCACGGCGTGCAGGACCTGCGGCGGTCGTTCGCTTACCCCGAGGTCGCCCGCCGCTTTCGGATGATCGAGGACGACACGGAGAGCGTCGTCGTCCCCTACGGCCCGGCCGACGCACAGCAGGCTACTCGCACGCTGGTCGACCGCCTGCGGGCGGGCAACCCCGAGGCGCGAACTCTCGTCCGCCGCCTACAGCCGTACCTCGTCTCCCTGCGGAAACGCCAGGCGGAGAAGTACAGGCGCCAGGGCCTGCTGACGCCAATCCTGCCGGGCCTCGGCCAGTGGCTCGGCGCCTACGACCCCATCCGCGGCCTTACCGGCGACGACCCCGATCCCGATACGCTCGTCGTCTAAGTAGTCCGGTTTAGCGGTTGCTGCTGGGGTGCTCGTTGCCGCGAGGGATCATGCAGGCTCTGCCGGCGCTCTTGTCATCCCCGCGCAAGCGGGGATCCAGTCCCTGGTATGGCCACGCACCGGATGGATCCCCGCTTCCGCGGGGATGACGAGAGGGGGCGCGGGCTTGCTAGGTGCTAACCGTTATACATTCACAAGGCTTGACTGCATGGCTAGCTAGCTGTAGCTTCAACGATAGATGGCCGCCCCGCGCGGGGCGGCGCGCACCCGTCAAAATGAAGACTGGGCTTCGTGGGATAGGCCCGGCCCTACATCGAACCGAAGGAGGGAACATGGATGCCGACTATCCGCCATTGGAGGTGAAAGTCTGGGGCGAGTTCGCTTGCTTCACTCGCCCCGAGATGAAGGTCGAACGCGTCAGCTACCCCGTGCCCACCCCATCCGCCGCCCGCGGCGTGCTGGAGGCGATCTTCTGGAAACCGGAGATCTTCTGGCAGGTGCAGGAGATCTGGGTGCTGCGGCCCATCCGCTACTTCTCCCTGCTCCGCAACGAGGTGAACAGCAGGGCGAGCGAACGCAGCGCCCTCGCCTGGCAGGAGAACGGCGGCGGCTACGACGCTAGCGCCGACCGCGCCCAGCGCCACACCCTCGCTCTGCAGGGGGTCGCCTACCTTGTCCGGGCGCAGATCGCCCTCAAGCCTGGCGTGGGCGAGGACGTCGCCAAGTACCGCGACCAGTTCAGGCGGCGGGTGCGGGCGGGCCGCTGCTTCGCCACACCCTACATGGGCTGCCGGGAGTTCTCCGCCGCCTTCGCCGAACCCGATGGCCACGAGCAGCCCATCGTCGACAGCCTCGACCTGGGGCCGATGCTGCACGACCTCGACTACGCCGCCGACGGGTCGGGCCGCGGCAGGCCCCGCTTCTTCATGGCCCGCCTCGAACGGGGCATCCTGCGCGTGCCCACGCTCGGGCTGGAGAAAGGAGGCAGGCATGCTGTTGCAACGTCTCTCTGAGTATGCCGGTCGCCTGGACCTGCCGCCCACGCTCTACGCGCAGACGCCCGTGCGCTACATCGTGGAGCTCGACGCCCGCGGCGTTCTCCTGAGCCGGCAGCCGGTCGACACCGCCGACCCCGCCCAGCCCCGGGCTAAGTTCGGCCAGCGCTACCTGATGCCACAGGTGCAGCGTTCTTCGGGCATCAAGCCCCTGCTGTTCGTGGGCAACGCCGAGTACACACTGGGCCTGCCGCGCGACCCCGCCAAGGCTGCGCGCACGGCGGCCTGCCACCGCGCCTACGTCGCCCTGGTCGAGCGCTGCGCGGGGGAGACCGGGGAGCCCGCCGTGGCCGCCGTTCTCGCCTTCCTCCAGAGCGACCCGGCGTCGCTGCTGGATCTGGGCGAGAACTTCAGCCTGGACGCCAACATCACCTTCCGCGTCGACGGCGCCTTTCCCACCGACCTGCCGCGGGTGCAGGCCTTCTGGGCCGCCCTGAACGACCCGGGGGCGGGCGACAAGGAGCCCACGGTGATGCAGTGCCTGGTCTGCGGCCAAGAACGCCCCGTGCTGGCGCGCCTGCAGGAGAAGATCAAGGGCATCCCCGGCGGGCAGATGGCCGGCACGGCGCTCGTCTCGGCCAACGCCAAGGCCTTCGAGTCCTACGGCCTGGAGGCGTCATTCATTGCCCCCAGCTGTGCCGGCTGCGGCGAGCGCTTCACGAAGGCGGCCAACGACCTCCTGGCCAAGGAGGCGACCCACTACGTCCTCGGCGGGGCCGCCTTCGTCTTCTGGACGCGCGAGGACAACGCCTTCTCCCTGCGCACTTTCCTGGACGATCCCAAGACGGAAGAGGTGCGCGCCCTGCTGGCCGCCGTCCACAGCCCGCGGCCGCTGCCAGAGGTGGACAGCACGGCCTTCTACGCCGCCGTGCTCTCGGCGAGCGGCGGGCGGGCCGTCGTGCGCGACTGGCTCGACACGACCGTGGTCGAGGTGAAGCGCCAGCTGGCGCTGTGGTTCAGCCGCCAGAACATCGTCGACGATTGGGGCCGGGAGCACCGCCCGCTCGGCCTCTACCACCTGGCGGCGGCTACCGTGCGCGACCCGGCCAAGGAGCTGGCACCGCCGACCATGCGGACGCTCCTGCACGCGGCGGTCGCCGGCACGCCGCTGCCCACCGATCTGCTCGTCCGCGCCGTCCGCCGCAACCGGGCCGAGCAGGCGATCAACCACCGGCGGGCGTCCCTGATCAAACTGGTCCTGAGCAGTCGAGAACCTCAGGCAAAGGAGGATAGAATGGTTCGCTTAGACCCGGGCAACGTCAACCCCGCTTACCTTTGCGGGCGCCTGCTGGCCGTGCTGGAGGAGGCCCAGGTCCTCGCCGTGCCGGGCGCCAAGGCCACCATCGTCGACCGCTTCTTCGGCACGGCCTCGACGGCGCCGGCCTCGGTGTTCGGCCGCCTGCTGCGCGGCGCCCAGCCGCATCTGGCCAAGCTCAAGCGCGACAGGCCAGGCGCCCACCGGGCGATCCAGGTGAGGCTGGAGGAGGTCCAGGCCGGCCTCGACGGCTTCCCGCGCATCCTTGCCCTGGCCGACCAGGGCCGCTTCGCCATCGGCTACTACCACCAGCGCGCCTTCGACCGCGCTCAGGCCCTCGCGGCCAAGGAGCGCCGCCAGGCCGGCCTGGCGGCCGCGACGGAAGATGATCTCAGCCTGCTGGCAGAGAACGAGAATACGGAGGAGGAGAAGTAGGATGGATCGCCAATTAGAAGCACAAGCAACAGCCTATCCCATCGCCGGGGGTGCGGCAGAGGCACCGCACCGGGACGTCAACCGCCGGCACGATTTCGTGCTCCTATTCGACGTGCGGGACGGCAATCCCAACGGCGACCCCGACGCCGGCAACCTGCCGCGGGTAGACCCGGAGACGATGCAGGGGCTAGTGACGGACGTGGCGATCAAGCGCAAGGTGCGCGACTTCGTGGACCTGGCCCGCGGCGACGAGGGCCGCTACAAGATCTACGTGCAGAGCGGGGGCGAAGCCCTGAACGCCAAGCACCGGCGGGCCTACGTCGCCCTCGACCTCAAGTCGACCGGCGCCAAGCAGAAGAAGGAGGATGTGGACCGGGCGCGGGGCTGGATGTGCGCCAACTTCTACGACATCCGCGTCTTCGGCGCCGTCATGACGACCGGCGTCAACTGCGGCCAGGTGCGCGGGCCGCTGCAGCTGACCTTCGCCCGCTCCTTCGACCCCATCGTGCCGCTCGACGTCTCGATTACCCGCGTCGCCGTCACGCGGGAGGAGGACACGGAGGTCGTCGTGGGCGAGGAAGGCGGCGAGGGCAAGGGTGGCAAGCAGACGGAGATGGGCCGCAAGGCGCTCGTGCCCTACGGTCTCTACCTGGCCCACGGCTTCTTCAACCCCCACTTCGCCGGCCAGACGGGGCTCGACGAGGAGGACCTGGCCCTCTTCTGGCAGGCCCTGGAGAAGATGTGGGACCACGACCGTTCCTCGGCGCGGGGGATGATGGCCTGCCAGGGCCTCTACGTCTTCTCGCACGAGAGCCCCTTGGGCAACGCCCCGGCTCACCGCCTCTTCGAGCGCGTGCGGGTGCAGCGCCGGCCGGCGGTGGAGGTGGCGAGGAGCTTCACCGACTACAGCGTGGAGGTGGACGGCTCCGCCCTGCCGGATGGAGTCACCCTCACGGCGCTCGTAAGCTAGCCATGGACACGCCGGAAGAGGAAATCACCGCGTCTCTCGCGCTGCCGCCGCTGCGCGAGGCGCCGGACCTCACTTACGTGGGGGAGGATGAGGGTGAGGTCGAGGTGCTCGTGTCGGCCATCGAGCACTACAGCTACTGCCCGCGGCAGTGCGCCCTCATCCACCTCGAGCAGACGTTCGAGGAGAACCTGTTCACCGTGCGCGGGCGCCTGGCGCACGAGCGGGTGGACAGCGGGGACGACGCCGCCAGCCGAGGTGTGCCGACGGCGCGCAGCGTGCCCGTCTGGTCGTGGCGGCTGGGCCTGTACGGGATGGCCGACCTGATCGAATTCCGCCCGGAGGGTCCCTATCCCGTCGAGTACAAGTCGGGCCGGCGGAAGGGCGTCCATGCCGACCTGCAGCTCTGCGCCCAGGCCCTCTGCTTGGAGGAGATGCTGGGCGTGGCCGTGCCCAAGGGGGCGCTGTACTACCATGCCACCCGCAAGCGCCACGAGGTGGTGCTGGACGACGACCTGCGGCGGCAGACCGTGGCCGTGATCGAGGGGGTGCGGGAGATGCTGCGTGAAGAGCGGCTGCCGGTGCCCCCCAACGACGCCCGCTGCCCCAACTGCTCGCTGGTGGACGCCTGCCTGCCGGGCGTTGCCGGTGAGCCGGCCCGCCTGCGCGGGCTGCAAGGGGCGCTGTTCCACCCTTGGGAGCCTTCGGCCGCCGGGGGTGAGGACTGGTGAGGAGGTGCCGCAGATATGCGTGAACTACTAAACGTCCTGTACGTGATGACGCAGGGGTCGATGCTGCATCTGGACCACGATACGGTCCGCGTGCAGGTGGATGGGGAGACGCGCTTGCAGGCGCCGCTGCTGCGCCTGGGCGGCATCGTCGTGTTCGGCCAGGTGAGCATCAGTCCGTTTCTCATCCAGCGCTGCGCGGAGGACGGGCGCAACCTCGTCTGGCTGACGCATAGCGGCCACTTCCGGGCCCGGGTGGAGGGCGAGACGCGAGGCAACGTGTTGCTGCGGCGGGCGCAGCACCTCGCCCTCTCCGACGCCGCCCGTCCCTGTGAGGTCGCCCGCCAGATGGTGGCGGCGAAGATCCAGAACAGCAGGCTGCTGCTCCTGCGTTCTGCCAGGGAGACGTCCGATCGGGCCGACCAGGCGGCCCTGGGCGAGGCGGCCGCCCACCTGGCGGAGGTGTTGGTCCGGCTGCGAGACGGCCGGGACCTGGACGAGGTGCGCGGGGCGGAGGGCGAGGCGGCGCGGGCCTACTTCGAAGTGCTCGGGCGGACGATCCGCGTCGACCGTGAGTTCTTCGGGCCCCGGGGCCGGACCCGGCGGCCGCCGCGCGACCCGGCCAACGCCTTGCTGTCGTTTCTGTACGTACTGCTGCGGGGTGAGTGCGCCTCGGCGTTGGAGGGGGTTGGCCTCGATCCGCAGGTCGGCTACCTGCATGCCCTGCGTCCGGGCCGGCCGGCGCTGGCGCTGGACCTGATGGAGGAGCTGAGGCCCGTGCTGGCCGACCGCCTGGCGATCACGCTGCTCAACAGACGGCAGTTGAAGGCCGAGCACTTCGAAGTGCGGCCCGGGGGAGCGGTCTTCCTTACCGAGGATGGCCGGCGGACGCTGGTGGTGGCGTATCAGCGGCGCAAGGAAGAGGAGGTGTCGCACCGGGTATTGAAGCAAAAGGTGCCGCTGGGGCTCGTGCCGCACGTGCAGGCGCGCCTGCTCGCCCGGCATCTGCGGGGCGACCTCAAGGACTACCCCCCGTTCGTGCACCGGTAGCGGGGCGCGGATGGCGGGGTGAGGGAGGTGAGGATGGAGCTACTGGTGACCTACGATGTGGCCACCGACACGCAGGAGGGCCGACGACGCCTGCGGCACGTGGCCGACGTTTGCGAAGCCCACGGCCAGCGGGTGCAGAAATCCGTCTTCGAGTGCATTCTCGACGCAAAGGGGCTTGAGTTGTTGCGGCACCGTCTGCTGAAGGAGGTGGATCAGGAGCAGGACAGCTTGCGAATATACGTGTTGAAGGAGCCGCGGCAGCGCTATTTGCAGGTGATCGGGCGGCAGCCGGAGTTCGATTTGCACGACCCGTTGGTGTTTTGAGGCGGCGCGGACCGCCGGTGATCGCGAAACGCGGGGAGGTTCGCGCGGTGAAACCCATCCTGACGGGTGGGAAGAGGGGCCTTGGGGCGTCAAAGGCGCAGAACGACCCGCATGGCGGGCCTCGACGGGCCGACCGTGCCCGGTTGCGCCCCCGTCGGAAACAGGCGGCCGAGCCGCGAACGGGCTCATATTGGGGTGAAATGGGCCCAAACGGCGCCTTCTGGCGCCGTAGCATCCCACCGGAGAGTGGGATGAGGATTGAAACATCGACCTCTATAACTCCACCGACGGCGAGGGGCTATTGTCGCATCCCACCGGAGAGTGGGATGAGGATTGAAACCGTATTGAGCAGCCGGCCCAGCCCCTCCATCGCCGTCGCATCCCACCGGAGAGTGGGATGAGGATTGAAACCCGGCAAGAGGGCGATCATTCCCTGGGCTGGGCCCGTCGCATCCCACCGGAGAGTGGGATGAGGATTGAAACTTCGTGTCGCCAGAGCAATAGAAGCGTTTGCGGTTGGTCGCATCCCACCGGAGAGTGGGATGAGGATTGAAACAATTTAGCGCGGCGGGCCGGTGCCGGCGTGACCTCGGTCGCATCCCACCGGAGAGTGGGATGAGGATTGAAACCCCAGGCGATGCTCGAGCCGAAATGGCCGCAGAACGGTCGCATCCCACCGGAGAGTGGGATGAGGATTGAAACTCCCCACCCATACA
>JAJZQK010000165.1 GCA_021847625.1 Chloroflexota bacterium | reverse complement strand
CCGATCTCGAGGAGCACCTCGCCGCCCATCGCGTAGACGTCGCTCATCGCGTTCGCGGCCGCGATCGCCCCGTAGGTGTACGGATCGTCCACGACTGGGGCGAAGAAATCCAGCGTCTGGATGATGGCCCGATCGCCGAACCGGTAAACCGCCGCGTCGTCGCCAATATCTAGTCCCACCAACAGGTCGGGGTGGTGGTGTTTTGCCAGTGGACGCAGTACCTGCGCCAGGTCCAACGGACCTAGTTTACCCGCTCAACCTGCACAGCTGGCGAGGGAAGTCAGCCTGATCTCCCTGCTCGTCGCCATTCTACCCCTCCTGACACAGTAACTGGGCAGACCATAATCAGCCGCATTCTTGCCTGGACCGCCGCAGACGCGCTCCTAGTCGGTCCATCCGAGCGACTACGCGCCGCATGGACATTATACCCTATGCCGGCTGGCTAGATGGGGAGGGCAAACAGACGAGATGAAGGCAACCCTGGCAGGCCGGAGCCAAGCGGATGGTAAGGCCACCTACTCTGGAAAGAGGTCGTCCAGATCGGCGAGGGCCTGCTTATGTAGGCCGGCCGCCTCCGCGAACTGGAACTCGCCGTAGAACTCGGTAGTGCCGTAGTCACGGGTGCGGATGACGACCGGCATGGGCACCGCATGGCCAAGGATGAGCGCCTGCTGCTTGCTGTCGAGCCTCGCCAGCACCCCCCGCAGCGACTGGGCTCCGGAGACGCCCGACAGCACGGCGGCGATATCCTTGTCGTCGTCCAGCAGGCAGGTGACGCGGGTGCCAATTTGCGACATCACCTCGTCGGCGATGCCGCTGGGTCGCTGGTCGACCACCAGCAACGTGACGTTGTACTTGCGCATTTCGCGGGCGATCGTGCCGAAGATGGTCTGATCGGCCACCTGCGGGTTGAGGAACTTGTGCGCCTCCTCGATGGTGATCAGCAAGTGCGGCGGTTCGGCCGACTTCTTGCCTTGCGCCCGGTCCTTCTCTTCCACGTATTGTTCGTGGATGCGGCGGGTGAGGATGTTGGCCACTAGGATGTAGGCGTCGAGGCTGTTGTGGCGGCCGAACTCCAGCACCACGCTTCTGCCCGCCTTGAGGTACTCCAGGATCTTGCGCACCGAGTTCGTGCGGCTTTCCGGGCGCAGGAAAGGCAGCCGGGCCACGCGCGTGTCCATTTTGCGATGGAGAACGGTAAGTGTGCTCGGGTTCAGGCCCGTCTCCTGCGCCAGTATCTCGCGGTCTTCCACCGGCATCGCCAGGAACTCCGCCAGCCAAGAGCGCTCGCCGAAGCGGCGGGAGAGCCGATAGATAGACTCGATCTGCGCCTCCGTCATCCCCAGCGTCTCCCGAAGGAGGGCGATGTCTTCCGGCTCTATCTCGTCGTAGCCTATCTCGACGACCTCGTCGGCCGACACGCCGCGGTCGCGCGTGGACTGCTCATCAAGAGTGAAGATCGCCACCCGCGAGCCGAGGACTTGCCTGAGCCCCTTGATGTCGTAGCCGCTCTCCGCCTTGACCTGCCAGCCGTAGTCGTTGTGCATATCGAACACGAGGTTCACGGCCTTGTTCTGCTTGATGACACCGCTGAGGAGCAGCAAGGTCAGAAAGGTCTTGCCCGTGCCGGACTTGCCGAACACGCCGATGCTGCGCTCAATCAGGCGGTCGAGGTTGAGGCAGACCTTCGTCTCCATGTCGAGAGGCTTGCCCACGTAGAAATGCTGCTCGTCCTCGGCGCCGAACACGCTCGCTACGTCCTCCTCGTCGGCCTCCGTCACGGGGGAGAAGTGGCTGGGCACGGTCTTCACCGGCTGAGGCTCCGCGAGCGCCGCCCCCTCGTCGCGCCCGATCGTGAGCATGGGCATCACTTCCAGATGGCCAAAGGTGCTGGTGCCGTCGATTACCTCGGCCACGAAGGGGTCCGACACGTCGGGAGGAGAGATCGCAAACTGGGGATTACTCGTCGCCAACTTGACGTCGGTCACCATGCCGAAAAACCGGCGCTGCCTCCCTTCGACGACGACGTAGCGCCCGACCGCCATGTCCTCGACCGACACTCCCGGATCGAGCCTGGCCTCGATTCCATCGGTCAACGACCCTGCGACCACCAGGCCTAGCCTCGTGCGTCCGTCGCTCATTGTCGCATCCTCATGAGCACCGTGCTCAACCGCCGAGGGTCGGCGCTCAGGGACCGCGCGAGCTCCTTGCCCGCCGCGACCAGAAAGGCGTGCCCATCGGCAGGCCTGGCGGCGCCGGCCAGGCGGAGGAAGGCCGCGACCAGCTCGTCGGCCGGCACCGGGGGCGAGGCGGAGAGCACAGTGGGCAGGAAGTCCAGTCGTTCCGTGAACGCCAGCAGTTCCTCACCGCCGCAGAGGTAGACGAAGCCATGCAGGCGGGGAGGGCGTGGAGGGAGATAGTGGCGGATGGAGTCGCCGTCCTTGAAGCCGACGACGAGGGCCCGGAACTCGGTGCGGAGGAGCTGCGGCAGCTCGGGGTGACGCCGGTAGATCTCTTCCTCGTCCTCGTCATCCCGGCCGCGGGCGATCGGGCGGCGGCCGGGGTCGATGCTGCCGGTTCGGGTATGGCAGGCGACGGCGTATATCTCATTCGCGCCGTCACCCGTCCTGAGCAACGCCCCCAACGGCGGCGCGTCGTGCAGCTCGTAGCTTTCGGCCACGAATTCGGTGCTGCTGGCTTCGATCACCTCGCCAATCTTCTTGGCAACTTGCCCCGCTGACTCCACCTGCTAGCCCCCAGTGACGTTCTGCGCTTTCCGGGCGATTATACAACTGCCTGGCAAAGCAGACAAGAGGACGGGATTGGCGAGCGCGCCTACAGGGCCCTGAGCCGCTTGCCGCGCTCCTTCTCGGAGGTCGACACGGGCAGCCCCGCGCGCACGAGGGCGGCGTCCAACATCAGCTCCAGCTGGCGCCGGTCGCCAACCCGGAGCACGGCCTGTTCGTGGGCTTCCATCAGGGCAGTGGGATAGCCCCGGCCCCGCTCGCACTGGTCGATAACGGCGCCGTGGACGAGCCCGAGCATCGTCTGGCCGCGGGTCACCCATTCGGGCACCTCCACCCGGGCCAGCTCGGAGCCCACGTGCACGTAGAAGAAGTGCACGCGATGGTCGCCGAAGTACTCTCGCGAGATGGGGGATAGACTCTGGAACACGCCCGACCGCTCGCCGGGTTCAAGAATCGCCCGGAAGAGGAAACGGTCGGTGAGATCAGAGATAAGATGACATAAATGCGCGCCGCCGGATTTCGTATCGGCCGGCGACGGACAGCCGTTCATACAGTTCGGCCTGGCCTCAGGGCAGGCGAGAATCCGCAGCGTGTTCACCACCTCTTGGTGGCGCGGCCGGCTGATATACGAGGCCAGGGGTACGCCTTGCTCGCGGAAACGCTCGTAATAACCGAGGAGCGGGGGCAGGAAGTTGTCGTGCACCCACTTCTCAAGACCGGGCCCTTCCAGGCCGCCAATCGTCAGCGTGCCGTCCTGGAGAGCCACGGCAGCCCTGCCTTCCGGCAGGCTGGAAGCGAGCGCCGCCAGGCGCTCGGTCTCCATGATCTGGCGCCGAATGGCGAGCATCGCGCTGCTGATGGGAATGCGCCACTGGCCGGCGCTGATGTAGAGGTCCTCGTCCTTGTAGCCGAGAAACGGCTCGCTGTGCAGCAGCGCATCCGGCCTGTGGCCGTAGTGGAGGGCGACCAAGCCGATGTTGATGAGGTAGCACATCACGGAGCCGTGGCGATCAGGCTCGTTTGTTGAGCCGTCGCTGGCGAGGGCCGAGAACTCCGCCGGTAACGGCGAAGCCGACCCTCGCGAGGTCAGGGGCTCGAGCGGCACGGCCGCCCGCCATGGCGTGCGCGCCCGCTCGACCTTGGCCCGGATGGCCTCGGGGTCGTCCCCCCCGTCCAGAAGCGCCAACGCCCGGCGTACGCGCTCCTCTTCGAGGACGTCCCGCTCTGAGAGCGCATGGCGAAAGCGCTCGATCTGAACGCTGAGGGCCGCCAGGTCAAGAGTCATCCGGACACATCACCCCTTACGCTGCGGCAACCCGCTCCATCCGCGCGACCCAATCCGCCGGGCTGTAGATCTCAGCCAGCGTGGGCAGGTTGAGCGGCGAATCCCATACCTTGTTGACGAAATCGAGCCCGCGCAGGTCCACGGCCGTATTCACGAACTGCTCGCCGGCCCGGTACTGCTCCATCTTGACGTCCATACCGGTGAGCCTGGTAAAGAGGACCTCCGCCCGCGACTTGTGCCGGGCCCGATCTTCAAACCGTTCTTTCAGGATGTCGTAGTCCTCCAGCACCGTGCGCCCGACGGCGTCCATCACGTGGTTGCTGAAGCCCTCTAACAACGACATCAGCGCCTGCTGCTGGCGGAATATCCGCCGCTGCTCGGGGCTCATGACGAGCTCCAACGCATGCTGGGTCCGACTGAAGTTGCCGCCGATCCTCCCGATGAACGAGCGAATCGTGCTTTGCGGGCCTTTCATACCAAGCAGATCGTGGCTAAGGGAGTCGAAGTAGGCCGAGAGCATGTTGTTCATGTACTCGCGAAGCCAGGGATGGCACTCGAACTCGTAGGCGTGCGTGGTCTCGTGCAGGGCAATCCACATCCGGAACTGCTTGCCAGGCAATCGCAACCGCTTCTCCAGCTGGGCGATGTTCGGCTCGACAAAGTACAGTTTGCCGGTCGTGATGGGCTCGCGCCCGAGCAGAGACAGGTCATACTGGCCTAGCACCCGCTGCGCCATGTAGCCGACGAGGGCACCCATCTGGCCGCTCAGCAGTATCTGGTTCAAGCCACCCATGAGGTGGATGCCAAATGGCTTCTCGTCCAGCATGCTGGCGTAAAGGTCCTCTACCGGCTGGAACATCATGCGGAAGTTGGCGATGTTCGCGTCTATCCACTCGAACCGGTTGACCACACGCACGTCCTGCAACTGGCTGGGCAGCTCCCGCCCGGTATAGTCGCTGATCAGACGTTCACTCTCGGCCACCCACTCGGAGTACTCCCGGCCGAGGCTCGAATCGGCGTAGGTACCGTCTGAAGTTCCCTTGCGCGAGGTAGCGTACGCGGCCTGGCGTACCTTGTCCCAATCCATGAGCCGAGGAATGCCGACCTCGGCGTAGCGCCGGCCCGCCCCCCAGAGGGCGGCGGCGGCCAAACCCAATATGAGGCCTGCTCCCAAAGCGCGTTCGTATCTAGCCATTCTTATCTCAACACCCGTTCGTCGCCGACGCGGCGGGTGATCCTTTCTTCGTCAAGATGTTCGAGGATGGCAAGGGCGTACTTTCGACTCGTCTGGAACTGGTCACGGACCTCGCCCACGGCGATCTTGCCGGACTCGCGAATGCGGGCGACGATCACGCCTACCATCTCGTCGTATATTTCGGTTGGGAAGATGATACTGTCGGACACCCTCCGCACTTCTCCCAGCTCCGCCAGGGCGTTGACCACCTCCGGTTCGAGGCCGGTTTCCCGCTCGAGATCACCGCGGCTCGGCGGCGAGTAGGGGTTTGCGCGCAAGAGCGTGAGCAACTTCTTGGCCCCCGCGGACTGCTCGGGAGTGAGCACGATGCTGTGCTCGGGCAGGCGGGCGAATACGCCGTCGTCGGCGACCGCACCCTCTTGCTGGAGACGCTCCAGCACCAGGGTGAAGAGGCGCGGACTAAGATTGAGGCGACTCTTGAGCTCCTCCTTCGGCATCCCCCGCCGCAGAGGGAACTGCCGGTGATAAGCGCCCAGCGCCTCCGTCACCTGCTCGCTCAGCCTTTGCCAGCTGGCAGGACTGGTATACAAGCCATTTAGGGTAACCACGGCCGCGCTCCGGGCCAGCTCGGCGAGCACCGCCCGGGCGGCCTCCTCCGTCAGCCCTGCTTGCCGGGCCACCGGCTGCAGCCCCAGCGGGACCGGGCCTTCGAGCGCCTGCAGCACCAATTCCTCGGGCGAGCCCGCTTGCATCGTCTCCAGCACCCGCGTAACCGCCGACTGGAAGCGACGGTGCCGACGCGGATGGGCGTCGACTATCTCGCCGCCGCCGAGCGTCGTATTCGGCGAGCGCACGATGAAGAGGTCGCCCTTGACGACGGCGGCGGGCGCATCCAGACGCAGCTGAGCCCAGCCCGTTTCGCCGGGCGTGACCTCTTCCCGATCGAGGAGGCTGACGCGGGCCTGAATCTCGGCGGAGCCGGTGTGGAATCCCACGGTAGCCCCATGGGCCAGGGCCTTGGGCGCGGAGGCCAGGACTCGCAGCTGGACATCCACCGCCCTCGTCGGCACCAACCAGCGCGGCGTCGTGACGACGTCGCCCCGGGCGAGCTCCTCCACGGCGACGCCCGCCAGGTTCATCGCCACCCGGCTGCCCGGGACGGCCGAATCCACCTTGTGCTTGTGCGTCTGCAAGGTGCGGATGCGCGTCTTCGTGCCCCGAGGCAGGATCTCGATCTCCTGGCCCACCTGGAACCTGCCGTCGACAAGCGTGCCGGTCACGATCGTGCCGAAGCCGGCGATGCTGAAGACGCGGTCCACCGGCAAGCGCGGCCGGCCGATATCCCGCTTCGGCGGGGTATGCGCCAGCTGCTCGTCAAGGGCAGCCAGCAACTCCGGCAGGCCCACGCCCGTGACGCCGGACACGGGGATCACGGCGGCATCCGCCAGAGCCGTGCCTTGGAGCGTGTCGGCCACGTCCGCTTCCACAAGTTCGAGCCACTCGGCATCCACCAGGTCGGCCTTGGTAAGGGCGACGACCCCTCTTTCGATGCGCAGCAGGTCGAGGATCGCCAGGTGCTCTCGCGTCTGCGGCATCACGCCCTCGTCCGCGGCGACAACCAGGAGGGCGACGTCGATACCGCCCACGCCGGCCAGCATGTTCTTGATGAATCGCTCGTGGCCTGGGACGTCGACGATGCTAACCTCGCGACCGCTGGGCAAACTCAGCCAGGCGAAGCCCAGGTCGATGGTCATGCCGCGCTCTTTCTCTTCGCGCAGACGATCGGGGTCGATGCCGGTGAGAGCCTTGATGAGGGTCGATTTACCG
>JAJZQK010000164.1 GCA_021847625.1 Chloroflexota bacterium | reverse complement strand
GCTACCTGATGGCCGAGCCCAGCCCGCAGGCGCGGCCGCCGGCCGTCGTCCTCGTCGACCCCCACCGCGACCTCGCCCGGGCCGCCCTCGGCCTGGTGCCGGAGAGCCGGCGGGAGCAGGTCGTCTACCTCGACGTGGCGGAGCGGGACCGGCCGTTCGGCCTCAACCTCCTCGACACCGCCCTCGGCTGGGACCGCGACAAGGCCGTGGCCAACATCCTGATGATCTTTCGCCGCGAGTTCGACCGCTTCTGGGGGCCCCGCATGGAGGACGCCTTTCGCTTCGCCCTCCTCACCCTCTACGAGGCCAACGAAGCCATCTGTGCCGCCGACCCCGACGGGCGCTCACGCCAGCACACCATACTGGACGTGCCGGCCCTGTTCGTAGAGCAGGCCTTCCGCGCCGGCGTCGTGGGCCTGGTCCGCGACCCCGTGGTCAAGGCCTGGTGGTCGGGCTACTTCGACCCTCTCGACAGGCGATTGCAGCTGGAGATCGTCAACCCCGTGCAGACGAAGGTGCAGCGCTTCGCCGGCAGCCGGGCCGCCCGCGCCATCGTCGGCCAGCCCCGCTCGACGCTGGCGCCCGGGGAGTGGCTGGGCTCGGGGGCGGTCGTCGTCGTTAGCACCGCCAAGGGCGAGGTGGGGGAGGACACGGCCGCCCTCGTCGGGGGCACCCTCATCAACCTGGTGGGTCTTCTGCTCGGCGAACAGGCCGCCCTGCCCGAGGATAGGCGGCGGCGGGCGACGCTGATCGTCGACGAGTTTCACAGCATGCCGGGTGCCGACTATGAGGCGATCCTCTCGGAGCTCGCCAAGTACGGCGCCAACCTGGTGCTGGCCACCCAGAGCCTGGCCAGGCTGGACGCGCTGGACAGGGAGGGCCGCCGAGCCCTGCGGGCGACGGTCTTCGCCAACCTCGACGGCCTTTTCGCCTTCCACACCAGCGCCGAGGACGCGCGCTACCTGGCGCCGGAGCTGGGCGAGGCCGTGGATGAGGCAGACCTGCTCGAGCTGGGCGAGCACCGCTGCTACGCCAGGATCTCCGCGGGCGGAGAGCGCCTGCCGGCCTTCTCCATCCACCTGGACCCGCCGCCGCCCGCCGACCAGGTTCTTGCCCAGCGCCTGGCCGCGGCCTCCGCCGCGCGCTATGGCCGCGAGCGGGCGGCCGTCGAGGCGGACCTCACCTCGGCGCTGGCGCGCGTCGAGGCCTGCCGCCGGGTGCCCACGGCCACCCCCCGCACGGACGTGGTCGGCTTCACGAGGGAGGTGGCGCCGGTGGCCCAAGGCCAATCCGGCCGCGACGAGGAGCGAGGCAAAGCCCGCAACGACAACCGCCAAGCCAAGCCTCGGCCCCCCGCGGCGCAGCAGATCGCGTTCTTGGATCAAGCGGCGTTCCCCACCGAGGTCGAGGGCACACCCGACCTCGCGGCGGGCGCCGTCGCCGCTCGTCCGGGAGAGGGAACGACGCCTTGAGCGAGCGCTTTCGCTGGGCCGACGCCCGCGAACGCCTGCGGGCCCTCACGCCGGCCGAACGCCGGACCCTGCTGGTCCTCTCCCGCCTGCCGCTGCTCTGGACCGAGGCGCTGAACAAGATCGGCCAGCTGGGAGCCGAGGGGACCGCGTACGCGGTCGTCGGCAGGCTGCGAGCCGCCGGGCTCGTCGCCTCCCTCCAGGCGTCGTTCAGGCCCGGGCGCTCGCCCGCGCTGCTGCACCTGACCGACCAGGGCCTGGCCGTGGCGACCCTCGACCGGGGCGCCGACCCCGTGCAGCTTGCCCGCCGCAACGGGCTGAGGGCAAGCAACCTGCTCGCCGAACTGCCCGGCCTGCCACAGCTGGTCGCCTGCTACGAGATGCTGGCGGCGCTCTGTGAATCCCGGCCGGGCCACATCACCGCTCTGGCCTGGGAGAGGCCCTGGCGGCGACGGTACCACCGCCCCACTGCCAAGGCGCCGCTGAGCGTCGCCCTGCCCGCCGGCGTCGAACTCTGGTGGGAGGACCGTCGGGAGGCCTACCTGCTGCTGCCCGACCTCGGGGCCTCTCCCTTGCGGGCCTACCGCAGGGCCATCGCCCGGCTGATGGAGCTGGGTGCCTTCCAGGGCGGCAGCCTGCCCACCATGGTGATCGCCGCCGACGCCAGCAGGGCCACGGCCTGGCGCTGGCTACTGCAAGAGGTGGGACGGTCGCGGCGCGCCCTCCCAGTTAAAGCGTGCGTGGCAACGTGGGGCAGCCTGGAGGAGGAGCTCGCCTTGCTCTTGTCCCACCCGGCGAAAGACAATGCCGACGCCCGCCGATACCCCAGGCTGGGACACTCGCTCCCGTACGAACCGAGGCGGCCGACGAGTCCGATTCCTAGACCGATCGGCACTATGCTGGGCGCCTCCCCCGTCGAAGGGAGAGCAGCCGTTCGTGTGAGCCCGGTAGCCCTGGGCCTCTCTCCCGAAGACCGTCGGCTGCTCGACCTCGTGGGCCGGCACCCGTTCCTCTCGGCCGCTGGATTGGCTGGCGTCCTCGGTTGGACGCCGGGCTGGGCCCTGCGGCGGCGCAACCGGCTTATCGTACTCGGGCTGGTGCGCCTGCTCGGACGGTCGGAGGTAGGTGAGACAACGGCTGCCCTGCGCCTTGCCGAGCTCACCGCGGAAGGGCTCGCGATCGTCGCGGCCCAGCAGGGACTCTCGCTCCCGGCGGCGATCCGCCACAACGGATTGGCAGGTGGCGGCCCGCAGTGCCCCAGCGGTGCCCGCCGGAGCCTGCTCCAGAACCTCGCCCACACGCTGGGCGTGAACGCCCTCTTCGTCGGCCTGTACCGCCTGGCCCGCCTCCTCGCATCGTCGGGGGAGCACGATGCGGTCGTGGAGTGGCGAAGCGCGGCA
Source organism: Chloroflexota bacterium (assembly GCA_021847625.1). The sequence goes on along the minus strand of JAJZQK010000164.1, from coordinate 4,206 downwards.
GCTTGCGCCCGCCGCCACGTCCGGCCTGACGGCTATGGGATCTACCGGCGTCAGGGTCAGTTGTGCGGCTTCTTCCTCGAATACGACCGGGGCACGATGGCCGATCGCGACCTTCTCAAGAAGTTCGCCGCGTACCACGATTACCTGGCAAGCGGAGCGCATGAGGCTGATTACGTCGGCTTCCCCACGATTCTGGTGGTAGCGAAGGATAGCAGGGGCGAGAAGCGTATCGCCCGGGTGGCGAGCGCCGCCGCAACCGGTCGGGCTCCGCTCCCCGTACTGCTCACCTGCGAGTGGCGGATCATCGACCCACGGAGTCCGCTCGGCCTACTAGGCGCCATCTGGCGCGCGCCAGATGGCGCCTACGACCATCGGCGCGCATGGCCTCTTGGTCTTGCGAAGACAGAGAGGATGGCTGGCAAGTGGTTGTGAGCGTACTGGTCGCTGGGCGCATAGGAGGACGATGGGCAAGTACGTAACGAGAGAGGAGCGTTTGCGACGCCTCGGCGAGATCCTCCTGAAGGGAGTCTACTTATGGGTTGAGACTACTGATAATCCAGATCCGACGAAGAGCGAATCCCACACGGCCTCCGTTGATGCTTCGTCTCTGCCGGCCGAGCCCAGCCGGCGACAGGCCACGATCCACCGCCCCTCAGCGGTCGAGAGCCCGTATAATGGCAGATGTCCCGCCGCCGGGCCGTTGCAGAGCGAGGTCGCATCCCAACTGCCGGCAGGAACCCGAAGCCACAGTCCGGCCGGCACCTCGAATGATTCCGTGCCCCTGCCTCAACCGGTGGCCCCAGCGCGACCAAGATCGGCCTAGCGAGGGGGCGCAAGCCGTCGGGCCACTTGCAGCAATATTTGAACATGGGTACAATGGGGGCATGGCACCATGGTGTCGCAATCGGCAAAGGGGGGACAAGTATGGCGAGGATAACCCTGCGGCTGCCCGAAGAACTCCACCGACGTCTCGCGCAGAGATCACAACGGGCTGGAGTCTCGCTGAATCAGCTAATCGTGGCGACCCTCCACGACGCCGCAGCGGAGCACGACAGCGGGGGCGAGGGGGAGGACCCACTGGCCGAGCAAGTACAGCACATCAGGGCGGCCCTTAGTGACATGGCAGTCGAACTCGACACTGGACGATTGCCCCCGCACCTCCGCCCGGGCGACGATCTGCCCGACCGGGAGACCTACCGGCGGTCGCTGCCGCAGATCCAGCCATCTCTCTCGGCGACGATCATCGCTGACCGAGAAGACCGTTTGTGAGGCGGAGTGGCTACTGATGTCTCTTACTTACCTGGACAGTAGTGCGGTAGTCAAGCGGTATGTGACCGAAACCGGGTCGACGTGGGTGATCCGACTCTGCGAGAGGGAGCCAATTGTCGTCTCGCTAGTCACCATGGTGGAGATTGCCTCCGCCCTCGCCCGCCGGACCCACGAGGGGGTTATCACAGTACAGCAACGCGATACGTTGTTTCGCTTGTTCCTGAGGGACACACGATCGTTCGTCGTGGTCGACTGCGACCAGTCCATCGCGCAGCAGGCTGCCGCGCTTCTGCTCACGGCGCCGGCACCGCTGCGCCTCCGCTCCCTGGATGCGCTGCACGTCGCCTCGGCCCGCTGGACATTCGCGCGCGCCAGGCGGCGGGGTGTCGCAACGGGGAGCTTCGTCACCGCCGATCGGGCGTTGATCAAAGCCGCCGAGTGGGCGGGGCTTGATACCATTAATCCAGAGGATTGGGTCTGAGGAGCCCACAGCGGGCTCGGGGCAGGAGGCATGCATATGCGATGCGCAGTCTACACGCGGGTCTCCACCGACGAACAGGCGATAAGCGAGTATAGCTCGCTCAGACGCCAGGAAGAGGTCTGCCGCAACTACGTCGACATTCATAGGGAGAAGGGCTGGAAGGTAGCCGGCATCTACGAGGATGCAGGCTACTCCGGCAAGGATTTCCGGCGACCCGGTATCCAGGAGCTTCTCGAAGATGTCCGCGCCCGCAAAGTCGACGTCATCGTCACCTACAAGATCGACCGCATCTCCCGTTCGCTAAAGGACTTCTACGAGCTCTGGGAGGTCCTCAAGGCGCACAACGTCACCTTCGTCTCGGCCACTCAGCACTTCGACACATCCGACTCCATGGGCATGCTGATCCTCAACGTATTGCTCAGCTTCGCGCAGTTCGAACGGGAGCTGACCCGTGAGCGCACCATGAGCAAGATGGCCGGTCGAGCCGAGAAAGGCCTCTGGAACGGCGGCAACGTCCCCCTCGGCTTCGTTTACACCAAGGAAACGCAGACGCTCCAGCCCGACCAACGGGAGGCGCCGATCATCAAGTTCGTCTTCGAACGCGTCATCGAGACGCGTTCCCCCTGCACCGTGGCCAACGAGGCCAATGCCCGTGGCTTCCGAACCAAGATCCGACTGATAACCAGGCGTGGCGGTACACAACACGAGGTGGGCGGCAAGCGGTTCGGTGAGGATCTGGTCAAGGCCATTGTTCATAATCCGGTGTACAAGGGATTCATAGGCTACAACGGGCGGCAATATCGCGCGAAGCACGAGGCCATCGTCGATGAGGAGACCTGGGGGCAGGCCAACAAGGCGATCGGCAAGGGGCGGGACGACGGTAACGGCCTGCGCTATAAGGATGACCACGTGCACCTACTCAAGGGCATCCTCAAGTGCGGCGTCTGCGGCCTGGCTATGACGCCCTACCCTTCTGGCAAGAAAACGAAGGACGGAACGCCGTACCTCTACTATGCGTGCGTCAACTTTACTCGGGACGGGCGCCACACCACCTGCCCGATCAAGATGCTGCCGGCGCGCGACTTTGAAGCCCTGGTCAAGCAGGTCCTCGCCGACCTCGGAGACAACCCAACCATACTCCAAGCCTGCGTGGATGCGGCCAACCGGGAAGCAGTCAAGTCGGTCAGCGAGATGCAAGGGGACCTGCTCAGACGCCGGGAGGAGATCGGCCGCCTTAGTGCAGCGATCCGCCGCATCATCGAGATTATGAAGCAGGACGATCTTCTGGCAGAGGACATTAAGGAGGAGTACAAGCGGCTCGTAAGAGAAAAGGAGCAGATCCAAGCGCTCGGCGAGAACTTGGAGCTGGACATCGCGCGTCGCCAGAAGAGGGTGTTGGACGCCGAGCTGATCCAACGCAGTCTGCAGGACTTCGCCCGGCTGGTGAATCTACTTACCCTCGACGATCAGAAGGAGCTCTTCCAGCTGCTGCTGCGCGAGGTAGAGGTCCGTCCCTTCGACCCAGCGGAGGAGGTACCCGCGGAGAACGGCGTGTTCGCCACAAAAATACGCGCCCGGTGGTATCGCGTAAGGCTCACGCTCAACCAGATTCCGGGCGTCGCGCTTGTTAACCGAACCTCTGGCGGAAGTTCGGATAAATCGGTAATTGGCTCCCCGACGAGGACTCGAACCTCGAACCTAACGGTTAACAGCCGTCCGCTCTACCATTGAGCTATCGGGGAATATGGTATTTGGTCTTGGCTCGGGTTGGCTGGGGAGCCAGGATTCGAACCTGGGCGCCCAGCTCCAAAGGCTGGTGTGCTGCCACTACACAACTCCCCAGTGCGGCGCGAGTCGCGCCGTGGTGCCGAAGGTGGGAGTCGAACCCACATGAGGGAACCCTCACCTCTTTTTGAGAGAGGCGCGTCTGCCATTCCGCCACTTCGGCAAAGCGGGGACGGCGCCCGCTGGGGGCGCCCACACTACGTGATGGAGGCGACGAGCGGATTCGAACCGCTGATAGAGGTTTTGCAGACCTCCGCCTTGCCACTTGGCCACGTCGCCGGGGGTGGAGCGGAAGACGGGATTTGAACCCGCGACCTTCTCCTTGGCAAGGAGATGCTCTACCGCTGAGCCACTTCCGCGTTTTGGGTTATGGTGCCGAGGACGAGATTTGAACTCGTACGGGCTAACGCCCACTGCCCCCTCAAGACAGCGTGTCTACCTATTCCACCACCTCGGCAGGGGCAGGAGCGGAGGGATTCGAACCCCCGACCGGCGGTTTTGGAGACCGCTGCTCTACCAGCTGAGCTACGCTCCTACGGAAACGCAGTGGCTATTATAAGCCAAGACGGCAGGCAGTGTCAACGCGGACAGGGCATCGGCACGCCCACTGAACGGTCAACGGACCCCTCTAGGGGGCACCGATGGCCGTTTGGCTAACCCCCCCAGGCTCT
>JAJZQK010000163.1 GCA_021847625.1 Chloroflexota bacterium | reverse complement strand
TCCGCCCCGAGGTGATGATCAGCATCCCGGCGGGCGTGACGAGCGTCGAGCGGAGGGCGGTGCACGATGCCGCCGTGCAGGCCGGGGCGAAGGTAGCGTACCTGATAGAGGAGCCGCGGGCGGCGGCGATTGGCGCCAAGGTGCCCATCCATCTGCCCAGCGGGAACATGGTAGTGGATATGGGCGGGGGCACCACGGAGGCGGCCGTGCTGGCGCTCAACGACATCGTCGTCAGCAGGTCGGTGCGCGTGGGCGGCAACAAGATGGACGACGCCATCGTCAACTACATCCGGCGCAAGTACGGTCTGATGGTGGGCGACCGCACCGCGGAAGAGATCAAGATGAAGATCGGCAGCGCCCTGCCGCTGGAGCCGGAGGTATCCATCGATATCCGGGGGCGTGACCAGGTGACGGGTCTACCGAAGACGATTTCTATTAACTCCGCCGAGGTGAGGGACGCCATCAGCGAGACGTTGGCGGCGATGGTCGCGACGGCCAAGTCCGTGTTGGAGGAGACTCCGCCCGAATTGGCTTCCGACGTGATGGACAAAGGGATGATCCTCACGGGCGGCGGCGCCCTTTTACACAATATCGACAGGCTGTTTGCAATGGAGACGGGCGTGGCGTGCTACGTGGCCGAAACCCCTCTCGAGTGCGTGGCTATCGGAGCGGGGCTTGCTCTGGAGAGAATTGATCTTCTTAAGCGGACATTGCCGTCCGTCGACTAGCGTGATCTGTTGGTTTCACTTTGCCTACGGGGAGTGAGCAGGAAACCCATACGTTTCTTCTCACTCCCTTACGTTTGTCAGTCGCGGCACGGCAGGCGCCGAGCGCGCGAAAGCGAGGGGCGATCAGCATGAGGTTTGGGGTGGTGGTATTCCCAGGAACGAACTGCGACTTGGATTGTCACTACGTTCTGGGCGAGGTCTTCGGGCAGCCGGTGGAGTACGTCTGGCATCGTCAGACCGACTTATCGGCGTACGATTGTCTGGTGATCGCGGGCGGGTTCTCATATGGTGACTACCTCCGGGCAGGGGCGATCGCCCGGTTCTCGCCGGTGATGAAGAGCATAGAGAAGTTTGCGGCCGCTGGGGGCCTGGTGATGGGCATCTGCAACGGCTTCCAGGTGCTGACCGAGGCGGGCCTGCTGCCGGGAGCGTTGATGCCCAACGATTGCCTGCAGTTCCGCTGCGAATGGGTGCACCTGCGCGTGGACAACGCCGAGACTCCGTTTACCTCTGCCTGCGAGCCGGGGCAGGTCCTGCGTATCCCGATCAACCACTATGAGGGTCGCTACTACGTGCCGGACGATCAGCTGGCCGAGATGGAGCGAAACGGCCAGGTCGTGCTGCGCTATTGCTCGCCAACCGGTGAGTTGACGGCCGAGAGCAACCCCAACGGCTCCCGCTCCCACATCGCCGGGATCGTCAATCGGGAAGGGAACGTCTGCGGGCTAATGCCGCACCCCGAGCGAGCCTCGGAGGCCGACCTGGGGTCGACGGACGGCGCCTACATCTTCAGATCGATCCTCAGCAAAGCGGGGCAGCTGGCTGGCCTGTCCGCGGGAGGCAAGTAGGCGTGATCGATACCAACCTCCTGCAAGAGATGGCCTTGACGGTCGACGAGTATATGCTCATCGTGCGCAAGTTGGGCCGCACGCCGACGATCGTGGAATTGGGTATGTTCGGTGCCCTGTGGAGCGAGCATTGCGGCTACAAGAACTCGAAGCCACTGCTCAAGCGCTTCCCCACCGAGGCGCCGTGGGTTCTGCAAGGGCCCGGCGAGAACGCCGGCATCGTGGACATTGGCGATGGCCAGGCCATCGCGCTCAAGATCGAGAGCCACAACCACCCCAGCGCGGTCGAGCCGTTCCAGGGCGCCGCGACCGGGGTCGGCGGCATCGTGCGCGACATCTTCACTATGGGCGCACGGCCGATCGCCAGCCTGAACTCCCTGCGCTTCGGCCCTCTGCAGACGGCACGTAATCGGTACCTCCTTGGCGGAGTGGTCGGCGGCATCGCCTGGTACGGCAACTGTATCGGCGTGCCAACGGTAGGGGGAGAGATTTGCTTCGACGAGGGCTACAACGGTAACCCCCTAGTTAATGCGATGTGCGTCGGCCAGTTGAGGGCGGATCGCATCATCCGCGCGAAGGCGAGTGGGCTGGGCAATTCGATTATGCTCGTCGGCGCCGACACCGGGCGCGACGGTATCCACGGCTGCTCGGGACTGGCCTCGCGCGAGTTTACGGATGAGTCGGCCGATCAGCGGCCGACGGTGCAGGTCGGCAACCCGTTCCTAGAGAAGTGCCTGATCGAGGCTTGCTTGGAGCTGCAGGATGCCGAGTACATCGTGGGTATGCAGGACCTGGGTGCCGCGGGTCTCACCAGCTCGGTTGTGGAGGCGGCCGACAAGGGCGGGGCCGGCGTCGAGATCGACATCCAGAGGGTGCCCAGGCGCGAGGAGCATATGACGCCCTACGAGGTGATGATCTCCGAATCCCAAGAGCGGATGCTCGTCGTCGTCAAGAAGGGGTTCGAGGACAAGGCCCGGGCCGCGTTCGAGCGCTGGGATCTGCACTCCGACGTGATTGGCTTCGTCACCGACGACAACATAGTACGGGTTCGCGACGGCGGCGAGGTCGTGGCAGAGATTCCGGTTCAACTCCTTACCGAGCCGCCGCTGTACGTGCGGGAAGGCGTCGAGTCGCCAGCAAGCCGGGAGAAGCGCGAGTGCGACCTGTCGGCGTTGCCATTGCCAGCCGACGCCAACAGTACGCTTCTGAAGTTGCTGGCTTCCCCGACGATCGCCAGCAAAGAGTGGGTGTATCGCCAGTACGACCACATGAACATGACCAACACGCTTCTGGTGCCGGGGTCAGCCGACGCGGCGGTGCTGCGGATCAAGGGCACGACCAAGGCGATCGCCCTCACCACGGACGGCAATAGCCGCTATTGCTACCTCGAGCCGCGGGCGGGCGGGGTTATCGCCGTGGCCGAAGCGGCCCGCAACCTGGCCTGCGTTGGGGCCCGCCCATTGGCGATCACCAACTGCCTGAACTTCGGCAACCCGGAGAAGCCAGAGGTCTACTACCAGCTGAGCGAGGCGATCGACGGCATGTCAGAGGCCTGCCGCAAGCTTGCAATGCCTGTGGTAAGCGGGAACGTGAGCTTGTACAATGAAACTCGGGGGGAGGCCATCAAGCCTACCCCGGTGGTGGGCGCGCTGGGGATCCTCGAAGACGCGAGCCACAGGGTAGGAATGGCTTTCCAGTCGGAGGGCGATGTCGTGGCGCTGCTGGGTCCACTGGGAGGAGAGCTCGGCGCGAGCGAGTACCTGGCCGTGGAGCACGGGCTGACCGCCGGGGCGGTACCCAGGCTGGACTTGGACCTGGAAGCGAGGGTGCAGGAATGCTGCCGGAAGGCCATCGCTGACGGCGTGGCACGGTCCGCGCACGACTGCGCGGAGGGCGGCCTGGCCGTGGCTCTGGCCGAGAGCTGTCTCGCGGGCGGCCAGGGCCTGCGCAGTGACCTTGACGCCGATATCAGATTCGACGCCCTGTTGTTCGGGGAAACGCAGAGCCGAATCGTCGTCTCAGTGTTCCCGGAGGACCATCCCGCGTTGGAGAGGCTTGCCGAGGAGATGGGGGTGCCCGTTACGTTGCTCGGCACCGTGGGCGGGCGGCGCCTGCAGATCGGTCGTTGGGTGGACCTGGCGGTGGAGGAGCTGGCGGACGCTTGGCGCGGCGCCCTTCCTCGGCTGTTGGCTGGTACCGTGGAGGCTAGCAATGACTGACAAGCCGCATGAGGCTTGCGGGGTTTTCGGCATCTATGCACCGGGTGAGGATGTCGCGCGCATAGCGTACTTCGCAATCTACACGCTTCAGCATCGTGGCCAGGAGAGCGCTGGCATCGCTACCGGGGACGGCAACCGGATATCGCTGCACGCTAGGATGGGCCTGGTAGCCCAGGTGTTCAGCGAAGAGGTGCTTTCCGGCCTGAGCGGCAAGGTGGCTATTGGCCATAACCGCTACTCGACGACCGGCAGCAGCAAGGTGATCAACGCGCAGCCGATGCTGATGGATGGCCCGCACGGCAGCATCGCCGTGGGGCACAACGGCAACCTCGTCAACACCGCCTCTCTGCGCAGCCAAATGGTAGCGGAGGGCCACACCTTCGTTACCACCTCCGACACGGAGCTGATCGCCAAGCTGTTTGCGACCTCCCCGGGCGCGGATTGGATCGAGCGCATTCGGGCCTCAATGAAGCGCATGCGGGGCGCCTACAGCGTCGTGGCGATGACCGAAGACGCGCTCTTCGTGGTGCGCGATCCCTGGGGCGTGCGGCCGCTCTGCCTCGGCAACCTGAAGGGGCGTTGGGTGGTGGCTTCGGAGACCTGTGCCCTCGACACCATCGGCGCCGACTTCGTGCGCGACGTCGAGCCCGGGGAGATCATCAGAATCGACGCCAACGGCCTCCACAGCGAGGTCGGGCAGCCTTCTCCGCGCCTTTCGCTGTGCATCTTCGAGTTCATTTACTTCGCGCGCCCCGATAGCGTCGTCGACGGCCGTCTCCTTTATCTGGCAAGAGAGGACATGGGTAGCCTGTTGGCTAGGGAGTATCCCGTGGATGCCGACCTCGTCATCGGCGTGCCCGACTCCGCGACGGCGGCCGGCATTGGCTACGCGCGGGAGTCGGGCATACCGTTCTCAGAGGGGTTGATCAAGAGCCGCTACATCGGGCGCACGTTCATTCAGCCCGAGCAGCGGTTGCGCGAGGTCGGCATCAACCTGAAGTTCAACCCGATGGCCGAGGTGCTTCGGGGCAAGCGCGTGGTCGTCGTGGATGATTCCATCGTGCGGGGCACGACGACCCGCCCGATAGTGCGCTTGTTGCGCCGGGCGGGCGCGCGGGAGGTGCACGTGCGGATTAGCTCGCCGCCCTACAGCTACTCCTGCGTGCTGGGGGTGGATACCGCCAGGCGAAACGAGCTGATCGCCGCCCGCATGTCGGTTCCCGAGATCGAAAGGTACATCGAGGCGGATTCTCTGGGTTACCTCTCCAGGCAAGGGCTGTTGGCGGCGATAGGCAGGCCCTCGCACCACTTCTGCCAGGCCTGCTTCACGGGCGAATATCCGATGCTCGTCGAATCAGACGTCGACAAGCTGGCTTTGGAGAGAACGTGAACGAGGCAACCTATAGAGACAGCGGCGTGGACATCGACGCCGGCAACCGCTCGGTGTCGCTCATCCGCAGCCACGTTCGGTCGACCTATCGGCCGGAGGTGCTGACGGACATCGGCCTCTTCGGGGGACTATTCGCTCTGGGCACCTACCGGCAGCCGGTGCTTGTCTCCAGCGCCGATGGCGTGGGTACCAAACTGAAGGTGGCCGCGCTGCTGGAGAAGTACGATAGCATCGGCGTCGACCTCGTCAACCACTGCGTGAACGATATCTTCACGACCGGGGCTGCGCCTCTCTTCTTCCTCGACTACTACGCGACGGGCAAGCTCGTGCCCGAGCAGGTGGAGCAGATCGTCAAGGGCCTGGCCGCCGCCTGTCGGGAAACGGGTTGCGCGCTGATCGGGGGCGAGACGGCCGAGATGCCCGACCTCTACGCGCCGGGGGACTTCGATCTGGCCGGCTTCATCGTCGGGGTTGCCGAGCGGGATGCCCTTCTGGACGGCAGGCAGCTGGAGGCGGGGGATCAGCTCGTCGGCCTGCCTTCGAGTGGTCTCCACACCAACGGCTTCTCCCTGGTGCGGAAGGTCTTCGGTCTGACGGAGGGCACGCCGGGCGAGCGTAAGGAGCGCCTCGCCGATCGCCCCACGGAGCTGGGGAGATCCCTCGGCGAGGAACTGCTGGAGCCACACCGCTGCTACTACGGCGTCTTGAAGGATCAACTCCCCCACGTCAAGGCGATGGCCCACATCACCGGCGGCGGCCTCTTGGACAACGTGCCGCGCGTGCTGCCGGACCACCTGGCCGCGCGCTTCACGAAGGGTAGCTGGCCGGTGCCACCCATTTTCGATCTTATCCAGAGGCGTGGTCGGGTGCCGGTGGGCGACATGTATCGCACGTTCAACATGGGCCTGGGCATGGTCCTGGTAGCGGCACCGGCCGAGGCGGCCGCGATTGTCGCCGACGTCGCGGAGGCGCGGGTCGTCGGGGAGCTGGCGGAAGCGCGAGGCGAGCGGGTTGTGTTGGTGGAGGGGGCGACAGGTGGGTAAACTGCGCGTGGGGGTGCTGGTCTCCGGCCGCGGCAGCAACCTCCAGGCCCTATTGGATGCCACGGGCTCTGGCGAGGTACTGGCTGAGATCGTGGTCGTGGTGAGCAACCGTGCCGACGCCTACGCTCTGCGGCGAGCGCAGGCGCGCGGGGTGCCGACGGCCGTGCTCGAACGCAAGGAGTTCCCATCACGAGCGGCTCACCAGCGGGCAATTGCCGATGTGCTGAGACGCGCGGAGGCGGACCTGGTGGTCCTGGCGGGGTTCGACCGTGTGCTCGGGCCGGAGTTCATCGCCGCCTATCCCTTGCGGATCGTCAATATCCATCCGTCTCTGCTCCCCGCCTTTGGCGGCGGTCTCCACGCACAGGCGGATGCCTTGGCCCACGGGGCGAAGGTCAGCGGTTGCACGGTGCATTTTGTGACGGACGACATAGATGCCGGGCCGATCATCTTGCAGGCAACGGTGCCGGTTCTGGACGAAGACACCGCGGAAACGCTTGCCGCGCGTATCCTGGAGCAGGAGCATCGCATTCTGCCCCGCGCGGTTGGGTTGATCGCCGAAGACCGCCTCGTGGTCGAGGGCAGGCGGGTACGCGTGAAGCCGGGTGAGGCCTCCGTCCGGCAGTAGAAGATAGAGGTGCAGTGTCAGTGAGAGCTATTCTGAGCGTATCGAACAAGGCTGGCATAGTCGAATTCGCTCGCGGTCTGGTGGACTTGGGAGCGGAGATTTACTCTACCGGTGGCACGGCGGCGGAGCTGTCGCGGGCCGGCGTGCCCGTCAAGAACGTCAGCGATTTGACCGGCTTTCCGGAGATCCTCGAAGGCAGGGTCAAGACGCTCCATCCGCTG
>JAJZQK010000162.1 GCA_021847625.1 Chloroflexota bacterium | reverse complement strand
CCTCCGAATACCTGATGAGCAGCATCTGGCGATAGAGCGAAAGGAGCCTAGATCTGTCTAACCCTTTTTGCCCTTCGTATTCGTTATCAAGCGCTTCCACGTCGGGCATTCCTCCTCTCATAAAGTAACAGGGGCTACAGTAGGGCCCCGAGAGTCAGTCCGATGGCCAGGTGTGGCTACCGCCAGCATTGAGGGCCAGGTTGCCCCCATCGACAGGGAGAATCGCACCGGTGATCCACCGGGCTAGATCGGAGGCCAGGAAGATGGCTGCTCCGGCTATGTCCTCTGGCTCACCCAGACGGTTCATCGGTATGCCCACCAGGAAGCGAGCGTGCAGACTGTCGCTGTTGAATTTGGGGTTCGCCAGCAGATTGCGCATTGCTGGCGTCATCACCTGCGCGGGTTGAATGGCGTTGACCCTGATACCGTGGTGGGCCCACTCCACCGCCAACTCACGGGTGAACTGGTTGACAGCTCCCTTGGATATGCTGTAGACGAAGTTGCCCCGTCCCAGGGCGGAGCTGCCGGCAATGGAGCTAATGTTGACGATAGATCCGCCGTGGCCTTGTCTGATCATTCTGCGGCCGGCTTCACGCGCAGCCAGGAACTGGCCCGTTATGTTGACCGCCATGATTCGGTTCCACGTTTCCAGGTTCACCTCTTCCGGATGCTCGTGCTTGCCGATTCCGGCATTGTTCACCAGGATGTCCACTTGTCCAAACTCCTGGTCGAGGTACTCAAAAGCGCGCAGAATCTCGACGTCACGACCCATATCGCAGGTCACAGCTGCTCCTCGTCGTCCTAGCGCACGAACTTCGTCCGCCGTCGCCTTGGCACCTTCGATGTCGATATCACCCACCAGTACGTCAGCATGGCAGCGGGCAAGGGCAACCGCGATGGCGTGTCCGATGCCGCCATTTGCGCCGCCTGCCGTGACAAGGGCCACCTTGCCGGTGAAGTCAATTGCGCCAAAAGCCATAGTGCACTGCCCCCATCTACTGTCTAAGCTCAGCGAGCACCGTCTGTGCTGCACGAGCAGCCATTCGCGCATCGCCACCAACGTTCAAGAAACGGAAGCCCTGCTCGAGCCTACGGCTTGCGTCTTCCGTCCCCAGGCAGAACATGCCGGCAAACTTGCCCAGCTCGGCGGCTGCCCCTAGTATGCGTTGCGCATTCTCCTCAGCGTCCGGCGGTACCTGCGGAAGACCGGACGGATGGCCCATGGAGATCGCGAGATCGTTAGGTCCGATAATGCAGCCATCCACGCCATCGACCGCCAGTATCGCCTGAGCGTTTTCTGCGGCCTGCCGCGTCTCAAGCATGACGACCACCAGAAGCTCATCGTTGGCTCGCTGGAAGTAATCGGAGGCCCCGTAGAATGCTCCTCGCACCGGACCCCATGACCTTTGCCCTAGAGGAGGGTACTTGGCGGCGCGCACGACCCTCTCCGCATCATCCACGGTGTTCACGTACGGCACGATTACGCCGTAGGCTCCCAGATCCAGACAGCGCTGGATCATAATCGAGTCATTGCCAGGCACTCGGACAATAGGATTTGCCCCGCCGATTAAGACGGCGTGGACCAGTCGCTGAATGTCGTTGATGTTCGACTCGCTGTGTTGGAGATCGATCACCACGAAATCGAATCCCTGAAGCGCCATAAGCTCCGCCATCAGTGAGCTTGCCGACGCCATAGAGGCGCCGAGGGCCGTGCGACCCTCCCGGAGCGCCTGCTTGGTCCTGCTGGCTGGCATCTGAACAGACATGGTCTCCTCTCCACTCACCTTTCTTCTTGACAAACGCCCCTGCTACCTCGCCGCCCGGTCTTTGGCCTTCCTGTTGAAGGCACACGGAATCGTGCATTCCGAGTGCGGCGTCTTGAATACCAGGCCAATGTACCATCCCGTAGCCGAGCTGTCAAGCTCATGCCCGTGCCCAAATGCACCGACCCCTTGACAAGGGACACGGTGCCTGTTAGAGTGGCAGTGCATACACAGTGCGGAACCCAACATGCGACATCCACGCCAGCCGGCCGACCCGACTTATGCAGGAGGCAACTGAGCACTATGTCGCTTCTAGACTATCCCGACCTAGGCGAGCGGGTCTACGAGATTCTGCGCGACCAGGTCCTCGGCGCTCGTCTGGCCCCAGGCAGTCACCTGTTGGCTGTCGAACTTGCCCGGAAACTGGGTGTGAGTCGCACGCCAGTCAAAGATGCACTTAGCCGCCTTGCAGCCCAAGGCCTGGTCGAGGAAGTCCACAGAAGGGGCTACTACGTCGCGCACCTCGATGCGCAAGGGCTCGCCGACCTTCTGCAGGCACGTCTGCTGATCGAGATCGCAGGAGCGACAAGACGGCTCGAATCCCTTGCCCCGCAGAGGCTAGTCGGACTTGGCCGTTTGGCTGCCGAGATGGAGGGATTAATAGATAATGAGGGATGTCATCGCGACTATCCGAAGTTCGCTGCCAAGGATTCCCAGTTTCACCAAGCAGTCGTGGAGCTAGCTGACAATCGGCATCTGTTGACGACCTACCAGCAGATGAACGCTCACTTGCATGTGCGCCGGATCAGCCAGGCTGTCAACGTGACGAATGAGCGCGCCTTGCCGACGTTGAGGGAGCATAGAGCTATCCTCGCCGCTCTGGACGTGCGCAACGAAGCGGCAGTCCGGCAGGCTCTCCGCGAGCATGTGGATGCTGTAACGGCATCATTCCTAGGCACGGCATCGTGAACCCAAAGAGGCGAAGTGGTATGAAATCGGGAAATCAGGCTAGAGGAGCGAGGATGCGATGAGTAGCAAGAGCCCGCTTTCGGTCGACCTATCAGCTGAAGATCTACTAGGTATGTATCGGCAGATGACCCGAATCAGGAAGTTCGAGTATGCAGTGTTCGACTGCATAAATCGAGGCTTGATTAGGGGTGGACCGCACCTTTACGTCGGTGAAGAGGCGGTGGCTGTGGGGGTCTGTAGCCTCTTGCAACCGACAGACTACATCACGAGCACTCACCGCGGCCACGGGCATTGCATTGCCAAGGGCGGGGAGTTCAAGCCGATGATGGCTGAGCTATTCACGAAGGCCACGGGTTACTGCAAAGGCAAGGGAGGCACAATGCACATTGCCGACATGGACCTTGGCATCCTCGGGGCAAACGGCATCGTCGGCGCCGGCCTGCCCATCGCGGTGGGCGCCGCCCTCTCCAGTCGCCTCAAGGGTACCAATTGGTCCGTGGTTTGCTTCTTCGGTGACGGCGCCTCGAACACCGGTGCGTTCCACGAGGCACTCAACCTAGCTGCCATCTGGAAATTGCCGGTCGTCTTCGTTTGCGAGAACAACCTCTACGGTATGTTTTCGCCTCTACGCCTTACGACCTCCGTGGCCGACATTGCCGACCGGGCCCACGGCTATGGTATTCCCGGCGTCATTGTTGACGGTAACGACGTGCTGGCAGTCCACGAGGCAGCGGCCGCTGCCCTCGCGCGAGCACGGGCCGGGGATGGCCCCACGTTGCTCGAGTGCAAGACCTACCGTCATCTCGGCCACTTCGTGGGCGACCCCGCTCTCTATCGAGATGGTGCGGAGGTGGAGGAATGGAAGCTTCGTGACCCGATCGCCAGGTTCAAGGATCACTTAGTGGAGAGGGGTATCCTCACGGAGAATACGGACGGAGCAATCCAGGCCGAGATCGAGTCTGAAGTCACGGCAGCAGTTGCATTCGCGTTGGCGAGCCCCGAACCGCCCCTCGAAGAACTGACCGCTGACGTATACGTCCCGCTGAAGCCAATAGACCAAGTGGTATAGAAGCACTCCGCGCGGAATCGTCTAAGGAGGCAACTTGAAGCGATGGCAAGGGAGATTACCTACATCCAGGCAATAAGTGAGGCCCTGCATGAGGAGATGGCGCGTGATCCCGACGTCTTCGTGATGGGCGAGGATGTCGCCTCACCGACCGGAGCGGGACGGGGCGTGCGGGGGGAGATGACCAACCTGCCAGAACGCTTCGGGACAGAGCGTGTACGCAATACGCCAATCTCGGAGTCGGGTCTGATCGGCGCTGCCCTGGGAGCAGCCCTGACCGGCAGTCGGCCCGTAGTCGAACTGATGTTCATCGACTTGGTCTGCGTGTGCATGGACCAGATTGCCAACCAGGTAGCTAAGGTGCGCTATATGTTCGGAGGGAAGGCTAGGGTGCCGCTGGTCATTCGCGCCCCCAGCGGCGCTGGGGCAGGAGCCGCTGGTCACCACTCACAGAGCCTTGAGAACTGGTTCGTGCACACCCCCGGGTTGCTCGTAGTGGCACCATCCACCCCCTACGATGCCAAGGGTTTACTCAAGGCGGCCATTAGGGATGACAACCCAGTTATCTTCATAGAGCACAAGGCCCTGCACTGGGGGAAGGGCCCTGTCCCAGAGGGAGAGTATCTGCTGCCAGTGGGGGTGGCCGACGTGAAGCGACAGGGCCGCGACGTGACGATTGTCGCCAATGGCCGCCAGGTGCACACTGCGTTGGCCGCCGCCGCAACGCTTGCCGACGAGGGGCTGGAGGCGGAGGTGATCGATCCCCGGACGTTGAAACCGCTCGACGTCGCTGCGATTGTGGCCTCCGTGCGGCGGACGCATCGCTGTGTAGTCGTCAACGAAGGCTGCAAGACTGGCGGCTTCGCGTCGGAGGTAGCGGCAACGGTCGGGGAGGAAGCCTTCGGATACCTCGATGCTCCGGTGATCCGGGTTGCAGCCGAGGACGTACCGATCCCAGCGAATCGGACCCTTGAGGACGAGGCGATTCCCCAGACAAAGGACATAGTCGCTGCTGTGCGCGAGGTAGCTGGATCGCTGGTAGGATGACGCCGCCAAGGTACACAGAGCTCACGTTCTTTCTTGAGGTGCCATAATGTCAACACCGGTTCTGATGCCCCAACTGGGCATGGACATGACGGAAGGTAGGGTCGCGCGCTGGCTCGTGGCAGATCAGACGAAGGTGCGCCGAGGGGAGGAGATACTCGAGATCGAAACCGACAAGGTGACGCACACCGTAGAGGCGCCTTTAGAGGGGATCGTGCACCAAGCCGCGGCAGAAGGGGCGGCAGTACAAGTTGGCGGCCTTCTCGGCCATGTACTCGGTCCGGGCGAGTCAGCGCCAGGTCAACGTTCTGGGATCGAAAGCGGACTGGCACCCGCTCACGACCTACCACGATCTGCGCCAGCACAAAGGCCGGAGCGTGCTGAGATCATCGCCAGCCCCATTGCCCGCAGATTGGCGGCACAGCACAAGGTCGACCTGGCGTCCTTGGTGGGCAGCGGCCCGGGCGGGCGCATTGTGGAAGCAGATGTACTTGCAGCGGTCGAAGCGGCACAGACCCAGCCACATCGGACAGAACGCAAGGTGCTACGCAGGATACCGTTGACAGGCCGGCGCAAGTTGATCGCCGAACGAATGATGGCCAGTCTGGTCAGCACGGCTCAGTTGACCGTTATGCGTGAGGTCGAGGCAGCTACCCTGGTCAGGGCACGTCAGGCGCTGCTTGACCGAGAGAAAGAGATCGGTGTGAGGGTCAGCTATGATGCCCTTCTTGCCCACGCGCTGGCAACTGCCATGGTCGAGCAGCCAGCGCTGAACGCGGTGATCGAGGGAGAAGAGGTAATTCAGCTGGCCGAGGTTCATATGGGAGTTGCCGTGGCCCATCAGCAGGGATTGATCGTGCCGGTCGTGCGTAACGTCGAGGCCCGCTCGCTCCTTGACATCAGCCGTGTGATTGACGACATGGCAACAAGGGCGGCCAAGAACGCGTTGCTGCCCGACGAACTCGCCGGGGGGACTGTGACTATCACCAACCTCGGGATGTATGGCGCAGATGCCTTCACGCCAATTCTGAATCCTCCCCAGTCGGCAATACTGGGGGTCGGTAGGATTGCACCCCGTCCCCTGGTAATCGGAGAGGATCTGGTTGTGCAACCGTCGGTTGTGCTCTCCCTTACTTGGGACCACCGCGTTGCCGATGGAAGTGAGGCAGCGCTTCTACTTGGGCGCGTTGCGGAGCTGATCAAGGATGAACATTTCCTTCTTGAGCATACCGAGGGATGAGTCAGCAAATTATGGGCCGGCGTGCATCCCCTCCCAGGTGCGTGGGATGGATTGGGTCAAGTATGGTTCCGAACTCTGCTGGTCAATACGCGCTGAAGCAGATTCAGACTTGGATACGAAGGGGTCGTGAGATCAGTGAGATTGAACACTACCAAACAGATGTTGCTCAGGGGTGAACCCGCATTCGGCTACTGGCTAGGCCTGGGGTCACCACTCGCCGCAGAGGCGCTCAGCGATTGCGGCATCGACTTCATCCTCCTCGACACCCAGCACGGGTCGTGGGGGTCAGACTCCACCATTGCCGCTACGTCCGCGATGAGCGCCGGTCGGGCCGTGCCTATGGCAAGAGTCGCCGCTAACAACTACACTATGATCGGCCGATTGCTGGATGAGGGGATGCTCGGTATCATCGTACCGATGGTGAATACGGCGGCCGAGGCCAAGCTGGCAGCCGACGCTTGCCGATTCCCACCACTAGGGAGCCGTTCCTGGGGCTGGGGCCGGGCGAGAGCTCTCGGCGATGCCTATGCAGAATGGGTTGACGAGCAGATGTTCGTGGCAGTCCAGATCGAAAGTGCGCAGGCAGTGGGGAATGCGGAAGCCATTCTGGCGACGCCCGGAGTCGACGGCTGCTGGGTGGGCCCGGGGGACTTGGCCCTGTCGCTCGGATTCTTGCCGCAAGACGCACCTCACCGAGAAGAGCATGCGCGTGCGCTTGAACGGGTGCTGGCAGCCTGCCACAATACGGGCAAAATCGCCGGGTTCGCCTGTGCCTCGCCTGACGACGCAGTGTACCGAGCGCAACAGGGGTTTCGATTCCTCACGGCAAGCGGTGACATACAGTTCCTGATAGCGGGTGCCTCACGAGGGCTGGAGACCATACGTCAATGGAAACAAGCATACCTGGTCTAGGCTTACGATCTTGCGCCTCTCGAGGCGGATCGGCCGGCTGGCTTCATGGCCACGAGTCTTGGTCGACATGAAGTCGAGAAGCCAGATCGGCACCAGCAGAGAGGGCCTC
>JAJZQK010000161.1 GCA_021847625.1 Chloroflexota bacterium | reverse complement strand
GGGCATTGTCGCGGAGATCTTGACCGAGGCCCGCTCGGCAGGCGTTTCCCTGCAGCGTCCGCCACGAGAGGCTCTGGACAGACTGTGCGGTACGGACCGCCACCAGGGAGTGGCCGCGGCCGCCGCCGCCCACGCCTACGCGACCGTCGACGAGATCCTGCGCGACGCCAACCGGCGGGGCGAGCCGCCGCTGCTGTTGGCGCTCGACTCGCTGCAGGATCCACAGAACTTCGGCACTCTCCTGCGCACCGCCGAGGCTGTGGGAGCGCACGGCGTGATCATCCCCAAGCATCGCGCGGTTGGGTTGACCGCGTCCGTGGCCAAAGCCTCCGCGGGGGCGATCGAATATCTCAAGGTGGCACAGGTCACGAATCTGACCCGTGCGCTGGACGACTTGAAGAAGCAGGGGCTCTGGGTGGTGGGGCTGGACATGCAGGGCGCCCGGCCCTACGACGAGCAAGACCTCAGCTTCCCGCTGGTACTGGTGGTCGGCAGCGAAGGCAAAGGGATCAGCCGGCTGGTACGCGAGCACTGCGATTTAGTCGTCCGACTGCCGATGCGCGGGCATGTGGACTCGCTCAACGCCGCCGTGGCCGGGTCGATTGTGCTCTTCGAGGCCTGGCGCCAACGCGACCGCGGACAGCGTCAGCGCCCAGTAGATTTCGACCGAGCCGGCGAGGCTTGAGCGGGCGTCGGCCGGGTGGCGGACCGTGCAAACGCCGTCGACTTGTGGTATTATTCCTAGCTGCCGGCGAAGGGAGTAGCCTACCCCGCCAGCAAGGGTCCGTCGTGGCTGGGCGTGGACGTGCGCTTGACACCGCGCTGCCCCTTGCGCTAGAATACGGCTGCCCTTGACGCGGGCGCTTTTTTATGTTAGTTGTTCTCTAGTTGTCTCCCCGCTTGTGCCGCTGTAGCTCAGTTGGCAGAGCACCTCACTTGTAATGAGGCTGTCGGGAGTTCGACTCTCCCCAGCGGCTCCGCCGCGGCAGACCCCTATTGATGCCCGGCAGTCCGGATAGGTGGAGAGTCTGCGACTAGAAGCACAACCATCGTCGTGGAGGTTGCGACAAAGCACAGATGGCCAAGAAGCGATTTGAGCGGACGAAGCCGCACGTGAACGTAGGGACGATCGGTCACGTGGACCATGGTAAGACGACGTTGACGGCCGCCATCACCAAGGTACTGGCGATGCGGGGGGAGGCCGAGTATCGGTCCTTCGACTCCATCGACAATGCCCCGGAGGAACGAGCGCGCGGCATCACCATAGCCATTGCCCACGTCGAGTACGAGACCGATAAGCGCCACTACGCGCACGTGGACTGCCCGGGCCATGCCGACTACATCAAGAACATGATCACCGGGGCGGCGCAGATGGACGGGGCCATCTTGGTGGTCAGTGCCCCCGACGGGCCGATGCCCCAGACCAGAGAGCACATCCTCTTGGCGCGCCAGGTGGAGGTGCCGGCCATCGTGGTCTACCTCAACAAGGTGGACGCGATGGACGACCCGGAGCTGTTGGAGTTGGTGGAGTTGGAGTTGAGGGAGCTGCTGAGTCGCTACCAGTTCCCGGGGGATGAGATACCCATCATTCGGGGCTCGGCCCTCAAGGCCTTGGAGTCCTCCTCCAACGATCCCGATGCCCCGGAGTACGAGTCGATCAACCAGTTGATGGCGGCGGTGGACTCCTACATCCCGACCCCCCAGCGAGCGGTGGATCAGCCCTTCTTGATGCCCATCGAGGACGTGTTTGGCATCAAGGGCAGAGGCACGGTGGTGACGGGCCGGGTGGAGCGAGGGGTGGTCAAGACGGGAGAAGAGGTAGAGATTCTGGGCCTGCAGCGGGAGACGCGCAAGGTGGTGGTCACCGGGGTAGAGATGTTCCGCAAGATCCTGGACCAGGGGCAGGCGGGAGACAACGTAGGCTGTCTGTTGCGGGGCATTGAGCGAGACGAGGTGGAGCGCGGGCAGGTCTTGGCCAAGCCGGGCTCGATCAAGCCGCACGCCAAGTTTGGGGCGGCGGTGTACGTACTCTCGCGCGAGGAGGGGGGGCGTCACACCCCGTTCTTCACGGGCTACCGGCCGCAGTTCTACTTTAGGACCACCGACGTCACGGGCTCGGTGACTCTGCCCGAGGGGGTAGAGATGGTGATGCCAGGTGACGACGTGCGCCTGGAAGTGCAACTGATTATGCCCATCGCCATGGAGGAAAGCCTGCACTTCGCTATCCGCGAGGGCGGCCATACCGTCGGCGCCGGCGTCGTCACTAAGATCACTGAGTAGCCGCCGAGAGCACGAATGCTGAGCGCGGACCGACCCGCGCTCAGCCACTGGATAGGACACAATGGCAAAGAAGAAACAGGAAGCCAGGATCACGATTACGCTCGCCTGCACGAAGTGCAAGGAGCGCAACTACACGACCAGCAAGAATCGAAGGAACGACCCTGACCGGCTGTCACTGGATAAGTACTGCCCGCGCTGCCGTGTGCACACGGCCCACAGGGAGACCAAGTGAAAGACAGGACCAAGGGCCGGACCGCGCTGCGTCCAGCCAAGCCAGCCCCGGCTGCACCCAGCCGGCCGGCTGCTACTCCGCCCAAGGTACGCTCGCCGTTCAGCGTGGGCGGGGGCCTGTCGGCCAGGGCGGAGGGAGCCGGGCGCTTCATCCGCGATACTCGGTCCGAATTAAGGAAGGTCGTCTGGCCCACGCGCGAAGAGGCGATCAGGCTTACCCTGATAGTCATCCTCGTTTCCGTGGCAATGGGGGCACTGTTGGGCGGCGTGGACTACCTGTTCAAGCTGTTCTTCGAAACCCTCGTGGCCAGTCTATAGGCGATAAGCGATGGATGCAGAAGAAACTAGCGACCAGGTAGCCGAAGAGAGCGCCCCCGCCGCGGAGCAGACGTCGGCGGCGAACAAGGAGTGGTTCGTTATCCACACCTACTCCGGCTACGAGAACAAAGTGAAGACCAACCTGGAGCATCGTATCCAGACCATGGATATGCAGAATCGCGTCTTCCAGGTGGTCGTGCCCGTCGAAGACGAGATCGAGATCAAGGACGGCCAGCGCCGGACCGTGCAGCGCAAGATCTTCCCCGGCTACGTGCTGGTCGAGATGGCGATGTCCGACGAGTCGTGGTACGTGGTGCGCAACACCCCGGGGGTGACGGGGTTCGTTGGCTCAGGCAACAAGCCCGTGCCTCTGCGGGAGGACGAGGTCAAGGCCATCCTCAAGCAGATGCGGGTGGAAGCGCCACGCATCAAGGTGGCCTTCAGCAAGGGGCAGAGCGTGCGCATTGTCGACGGACCGTTCGCCGACTTCATCGGCGTGGTGGACGACCTGAGCTACGAGAAGGGCAAGGTACGTGTGCTCGTGTCCTTCTTCGGCCGGGAAACCCCGGTGGAACTGGACTTCCTACAGGTAGAGAAACTGTAAGGCGCAAGGAGGGTAGCGGGTAGAGACGCGGGTAGGCCGCGAAGGCAGGCATCTAGGCCCAACCCTCTACTCAGGTTATGGCTAAGAAAGTCAAGGCGATTGTCAAACTGCAGATAACTGCCGGGAAGGCTAACCCGGCGCCGCCCGTTGGCCCTGCTCTGGGCCAGCACGGCGTGAACATCATGGCCTTCGTCAAGGAGTACAACGAGCGAACGGCGGCGCAGGCCGGCACGGTCATCCCGGTGGAGATCACCATCTTCGAGGATCGCTCGTTCACCTTCGTCACCAAGACGCCGCCCGCCACGGACCTGATCAAGAAGGCGTTGGGGCTGGAGAAAGGCTCTTCCACCACCGGCACCGCCAAGGCAGGCACGCTGACGCACGCCCAGGTCAGGCAGATAGCCGAGACCAAACTCAAGGACCTCAACGCCAATGACGTGGCAGCCGCCGAGAAGATGATCGAGGGCTCGGCACGGAGCATGGGCATCGAGATAGTAGACTAGCGGCGCGCAGCCGCCGGTAGTTCGTGGGAGGACCCCAGAGGGCCCGCAGGCACCACAACAGGAGAAACAATGGCAACCAAGCACGGCAAGAAGTATCAGGAGATTGCCAAGCTCATCGACCAGAGCAAGGCTTACACGCCCGACGAGGCCATCGCCCTCGCCAAGCAGACCAGCTACGTCAAGTTCGATCCCACGGTCGAGGTCCATTTGCGCATGGGTGTCGATCCTCGCCACGCCGACCAACAGGTGCGCGGAGTCGCCCTGCTGCCTAACGGCCTGGGCAAGACCATCCGCGTGCTCGTCTTCACCCAGGGTGAGGGGCAGCGGCTGGCCGAAGAAGCGGGCGCCGACTACGTGGGCGGCGACGACCTTATCAAGCGCATCGAGGGCGGCTGGCTGGATTTCGACATCGCTCTGGCCACGCCCGACATGATGGGCAAGGTCGGCAAGCTCGGCAAGATCCTCGGCCGCCGCGGCCTGATGCCGAACCCGAAGTCCGGCACCATCGCCCAGCCGGGGGACTTGCAGCGCGTGATTCGCGACTCCCGCAAGGGCCGCGTCGAGTTCAAGCTCGATCGCACCGCGCTCATCCACGTTCCGGTCGGCAAGTTGAGCTTCCCCGAGGACAAGCTGCGGGAGAACCTGGCGGCGCTGGTCGACGCCATCGTGCGCGCCAAGCCCTCGGGTGCCAAAGGCCAGTATATTCGCAGCATCACCGTCACGACTACGATGGGGCCAGGCATCGCGCTTGACCTCGGAGCGGCTACCGCCCTGGCGGCAGTCGCCTGATAACCGCATAGACAAAGCTCACGACAGCGCCGTAGACAGCGGGCGCGCTCACGCGCTCAATACACCAGCCCGCCGAGGTGCGCCGGCAGCAACCCTCCCGCCTGTTTTGACACAACGGGCCCCGGGGTGGTTCACGAATCGGCGAATCCTCGCGTCTACGGGCGCGAGGATTTCTGTTCGTTCGAAAGGAGGGAAAGCGTGCCAACGACTAAGAAGGTTGACACGGTCAAGGAGATCGCCGACGAACTGGCGAACTCCCAGCTGGCTGTGCTGGCAGACTATCGCGGCCTCACCGTGGCCGAGATCGGCCAGCTGCGGCGCCAGCTGCGCGAGGGCGAGACCCAGTTGATGGTGGCGAAGAATACCCTGATCAAGCGTGCTGCCGCGCAGAGCGGCGTCGAGTCTAGCGTCGAGCAGTTCCTGGCGGGCCCCACCGCCGTGGCGTTCGTCCACAGTAGGGACATTGCCAAGTCCGCCAAGGCGCTGTCCACCTACGCGCGCGCGTCCAAGGTTTTCGCCATCAAGGGCGGCATTTTGGGCAAGCGCGTTCTCGCCGCCGATCTCGTCCAGCAACTGGCCGATTTGCCGCCCCGCGAGGTTCTCCTGGCTCGCGTGGTCGGCGGAATGCAGGCGCCAATTTCCGGTCTGGTGACCGTTCTCGGCGGCACTGTCCGCGGTCTTATGTACGTATTGCAGGCCCGCAAGGACCAGCTAACAGCAGAGCAGGGAGGATAAGTAGCTACCATGGCAATGACCAAGGAAGAGATGATTCAAGCGATCGAGAGCATGACCGTACTCGAGTTGGCCGATCTGGTGAAGGCCCTCGAGGAGCGCTTCGGCGTTAGTGCTGCCGCCCCGGTGGCGGTAGCGGCAGCCCCAGCCGCCGGCGCGGCCGCGGCGGCCGCGCCAGTGGAGGAGCAGACGGAGTTCGACGTCGTGCTTGCGGAAGTCGGCCCCAACAAGATTAATGTGATCAAGGCCGTCCGCGAGCTGACGACGTTGGGCCTGAAGGAAGCCAAGGACCTGGTCGAGGCAGCGCCGAAGTCGGTCAAGGAAGCCGTCAACAAGGCCGAGGCCGAGGCCGCCAAGGCCAAGCTGGAAGCCGCCGGCGCGACCGTCCAGGTCAAGTAGGCGGACTGTCCCGGCCGCCTCTGCGCTCGGTTGAGCGCAGAGGCGGCTTTCGCGTTGTCTCAACCTCAGCCGCGACCTGGGCTGACTCGCTAGCTTGCCCTGGCACCCTTCGTGCTTAGCCGTGGTGATAGAGGTATCTATGCTTTTCGGCGGGGGTGCGCTCTTTTGGCGGCAGAAGGACTGAGGGTCATACCACTAGGCGGGGTCGGCGAAGTCGGCAAGAACTCGACCGTGGTGGAGACCGACGAAGACCTAGTGCTCATCGACGCGGGGGTGATGTTCCCCGACGAGGCGATGCATGGCATCGACCTGGTTATCCCTGACTTCCGCTACGTGGTCGAGAACCAGGCCAAGCTGCGCGGCATCGTTTTCACCCACGGGCACGACGATCACATCGGTGCCTTACCCTATCTTCTGCAGCAGCTCGCGGGCGAGGTACCGGTTTACGGCACCGCCCTGACGCTGGGCCTGGCTGCCACCCGCACGCGCGAACTGCACGTCCTCGACCGGGCCAGCATGCGTCCCCTGAGGCCCGGCGAGCAGGTGCGCCTGGGCAAGTTGACGCTGGAACTCTTTCACGTCACGCACAGCGTGCCAGATGCCGCCGGCGTGATCCTGAGAACTCCGGACGGCACTCTGGTGCACACCGGCGATTTCAAGCTCGACCCCACCCCGGTCGACAGCTGGCCAACGGACCTGCCACGGTTACGTCAACTAGGCACGGAAGGAGTCCTGGTGCTCCTCTCGGACTGCGTGCGGGCCGAGGAACCCGGCTACACCCCTTCCGAGAGAGTGGTCGGCGAGACGCTCGACCGCATTGTGGCCAGCGCCCGAGGTCGGGTGGTAGTGACGACTTTCGCCTCCAACATCACCCGCCTGGAACAGACGATCAAAATCGCCGCGCGCTACGGGCGCAAAGTGGGCGTCGTGGGACGCAGTATGGCGCAGAACCTCGCCGTCGCGAAAGACTTGGGCCAGGTGGATCTGCCCGCCGGCGTTGTGGTGGATCTCCACCAGGTGCGAAACCTGCCGCCCGAGCAGGTGGTGCTGCTAACTACCGGCAGCCAGGGAGAGCCGACCTCGGCTCTGGCGCGCATCGCCGCCGGCGACCATCCGGCCATCAGAGTCGACAGACACGACACGGTCGTCATCGCCGCCAACCCCATTCCAGGCAACGAGGAAACCGTCGCCAGGACAATCGACAACCTCTTTCGTCGAGGAGCCACCGTCATCTACGGCGCCGTGGCGGAGGGGGTGCATGTCTCCGGGCACGCCAGTCGGGATGATCTGCGCGAAATGATGCGCGT